>JARIBV010000106.1 GCA_029257335.1 Faecousia sp. | reverse complement strand
CCAAGTTCACCCGGCAGGATCTGGGAATGGCATTGTCCTTTGAGCCACCGGCGAGGCTGGCAATACAGGTGGGCATTTTCTCCTGAATGCGGCACAGGAACTCGCCCATCACCTTGTTGGCATTGGCCCGGTTCTTATGGATTTCCACACCGGAGTGGCCGCCCTGCAGGCCGTCCACCTGCAGCAGCACGCAGGGGCCATAGACGGTCCGGCGGCTGACAGGCATATCGATAGAGGAGGTTGCACCGCCTGCGCAGGAAACTGTGAGGATGCCCTCTTCTTCGGAGTCAATATTGATGAGCACACGACCCTTAAAGTCATCAGTGGTAATGGCCTCGGCACCCAGCATACCGATTTCCTCGTCCACTGTAATCATGATCTCCAGAGGCGGATGGGCGATCTCCTTGGAATCCAGCAGCGCCAGAGCGTAAGCAACGGCAATTCCGTCGTCGCCGCCCAGCGTGGTGCCGTGGGCAAAGATATAAGAGCCGTCATGGTCCAGATTCAGACCGTCTTTCTCAAAATCGATGGTGCAATCTTCATCCTTCTCACAGACCATATCCATATGGCCCTGGATAATAACGGGAGCGTGATTCTCATATCCGGCAGTGCCATCTTTAAAGATGACCACATTATTGCTCTCGTCCTGGCGGCACTTGAGGCCACGCTCCCGGGCAAACTTCACCAGATAGTCACTGATTTGCTTGGTATTCCGGGAACCATGGGGAATGGCGCAGATTTCTTCAAAATAATGAAATACAGAACTGGGCTCCAGCCCAGCCAGAGGATGCTTTTCCATTGGGATACACTCCTTTTTCCATAATATATTCTATAGTTTACCATGTTTTTTCTATTATGTCTACAAAGAAAACAAGATTTTGCTCAACACTGCCCAGGAATTGCGCCCATATCCTGTCAGGCGGAAGATCTGGTTCGGCCCAGAGGACAACCTATCCTCCGGGCGGGAGGGTGTCTCAGTGGCAAAGCAAATGTTCGTCGGTCCAGATCCTTCTTTACATGACATGGCATATTTTCAATGGGTACACGGACTTTTTGCAAAGAATTCGAGTCCTGGAGCGTGCGATATACGATCCGGCAGATGGGTCAATTTTATGAAAAGCACTTATACACACCTCTGGTATGAAAGAAAATAGATACCATTCATATGAATAGTGGGTTCCGGAACGCCGTCCTCCATGCTATACTGATCTTGTCAAAGGAAAGGAGTGTTTCACATGAATCTTCATTTATCCCAAAACATCCGCCGTTTTCGCAAAGAGCGTCACCTGACCCAGGAGCAGCTGGCCGAGGCAATGGGCGTCACCTTGGGGGCTGTCTACAAATGGGAATCCGGGCAATCTACACCGGAGCTGCAACTTCTTGTGGCCTTGGCAGATTTTTTCGGCATCTCCACTGATGTACTCATTGGCTACCAGGTCCAGCGCAGCAGTGTGGAAACTCTGTTGCAGGATCTGACTCACTGCCGGGACGCCCGGGAATATGAAGCAGGAGCGCAGACGGTCCGAAAAGCCTTGCAGAAATATCCGAATCATTTTGAGATCACCTATGCCTGTGCTTTGTTTCTCATGCAGATGGCTGAAGATCGACACTGTACCGCCGACTATGAAGCAGCATTGATCCAGCTGGACCGGGCATGTTCCCTGATCGATCAGAACACAGATGATTCTGTCAGCGAGCTCTCCATTCGGAATAAAATGGCGCAAATCCATTTCCGGCTCGGGCATACGGAGCATTGCCTGGAAATGCTGAAAAAATATAATTTCTGTGGAATCAATCACGCGCAGATCGGCTGCATTCTTGCAGATAGCTACCACCGAACAGAGGAAGCAGCGGACTATCTGCAACGGGCATTTGCCCAAATTCTGACGGATTTAGATTATGTGGTGATGGGGTTCACAACGGTTCTTTTCCAAAAGAAAGAATATGAGACTATGATCTCCAGTATCGAGTGGCTGCGTACCGTCCTTCAGGGCAGAGAACCTGAACATACCGTAATCTGGTTTCAGAAGTATGAGTGTGTTCTTCTGGCCATTGAAGCAGAGGTTTTCTGCATGATGGGAAAAGACCGGCAGGCAAAAGAGAAGCTGACCGAAGCCGCCGTACTTGCCAGGCGATTCGATTCCGCAAGAGAGTGTGACATTGAGATACCCGTCTTGCTGCAAGTTCTGGGGGCTGCGGAGAATCATTATATGTCCTATGGTGATACGGCCCTTGCCGCAGCGCAGCGCAGAGTGATGACCGATGCCGAAGCGGTCCCCCGGCTCCCTGTGCTTTGGTCAGAAGTGCAAACGGAGGTGTATTCTGAATGAATCCCTATAAGAAAATTCTAAAAGAAAACCGAAAAATCATTGTTGGCACCGTCCTTTTAACCATCTTTTCTGCCCTTTTTATGGTTTTTGCAGGATTTTCCTTATCCTTCTTCTTTACTGCCTATGAACAGGAAAATCACAAAATCAAGGCCCTTGTTTTGACTTTTCTCATAGAGCTTTTGATATGGCTCAGTGCAATGGGGACACATCATCTCAGTCTGATTGCAAAATGTCACGCAAAAAGAGTGATTCGCCATGATATTCGGACTGTCATATCCAATAAAATCAATTCCCTGCGCTATCAGGAACAGCAGGCAAAAGACTGCGGCAATCTGGTTTCCTGGCTGACAAACGATGCAGACCAGCTCTATACCCAGGCCTTTGCTCCGGTGTTTTCAGTAGCAGAGGCTCTGGCGTCATGGGTGTTTTCTTTGGCTGCTCTGTTTTTCCTGAGTCCTTATATCGGGATAACCGCTATGATCCTCTTGGGATTTGTTTCTGTTTTGCCTCACCTGGCGGAAAAACGGCTGCAAAAAGCGAATATCCAGCGATCCGAGGCCATGGAGCTGGCAGTGGATCGGTATAAAGACACTGTAATGGGAATGTCTATTTTCTTAATGTCCAATCTTCGCAGTCAATTTGCAAAACGGATTGCAGAGGCTTCAAAAGAAGCAGAACAAACAGATTGCAGGTTCAACCAAACAAATACAAAAATACAAGTTATGATTGCCACGTTCAGCATGGTGGGACAGGTGCTCCTTCTGTTTGTCTCCTTCCTTACTGCCGCCATCGGGGCAGCCGTCCCCGGTGCAGTCTTGTCTGTGGCGAATCTTTCCGGTTCTTTTTTTAATGGCGTCGGCAATTTTACCCAGGCCCTTACACAAATCAAAGCGTCAAAATCTCTTTGGGATAAATTTATGTGGAACGATCATGAGCCTGCCGGAAGAAAACCTGTGAAACATCTGAAAACCATTTCCATGCAGAGGATTTCTTTCCGTTACGGAGCGGTGCCGGTTCTTAATCATGCAAATTATGAATTCCATGAAAACGGGAAATACGCCATTGTAGGCGAAAGCGGCAGTGGAAAATCAACTCTTGTCAAAATCCTGCTGGGACTGCTGCCAGATTACAGCGGTCATGCTTATTATGACGGATTGGAGCAACGGGAGATTTCCCTGGAGAGTCTGTATGACCAGATATCCTATGTGGAGCAGCAGGTCTATCTGTTTCAGGACACCCTGCGATATAACATCACCTTAGGCAAGGCCTATTCCGATGAAGAGCTGGAGAAAACTTTGCAGCAGTGCTGTCTCACAGAGTTGGTCGCATCCTTGCCTCAGGGAGTGGACACCATCCTCTCTGAAAACGGGAAAAATCTGTCCGGCGGCCAGCGGCAGAGAATCGCCTTGGCCAGAAGCCTGATCCGAAATGTACGATGGATCATCCTGGATGAGGGCACCTCCGCCCTTGATGAAGAAAATGCCGTCAAAATAGAATCCATGCTGCTGACGCAGAACCATCTGGGTGTTATTTTCATTACACACCACCTGAGAGAAGCGATTTCACCTCTCCTTTCTGGCATATACCATGTTGGAAGGTCTCACCAGGAGCCTTCTGCCCATTCTTTTGAGGATCGTTCTCTTTTTCACAGGTGATGCCTTCTCTATAAAACGGGATGGCGGTTCAGGATTTCCTGATCCACCATCCCGTTTTCTGCTCCCTTGGGATTCTGCGGAATCAGTCCAAAGGTTTCCCTGTTGAGCTGCCGTCTTTGTCCCGAGAGCATCCTGCCAATTTTTCCCATCCAGAAGGATTTCTCCTTCCGTGATCCTGCGCGGCTCTCCCTGTCTCCGCCATAAGACTTCGCAAAATGGTTGTCTTTCCTGCGCCGCTCTGGCCGGTCAGGCCAATCGCAGTTCCTTTTTTACTTCCATATTGATCCCGTGCAGCAGTTCCTTCTCCTTGGCTGCCACAGTCAGGTTCTGTAAGGCCAGTTTGATCATTCGCGGGGAATTTGACAAGGCCCAGCACAATGCCAAGTGCAACAATGAGCACAGAGCCCGTCAGGATGATCCCAATGGTGGTGCGCCCTCCGTACAAAATCCGTAAAAAAACACAGCAGTCCAGGTGATTGGTTCCCAGCGGATATGCCATGCTGCACAGCAAGAAGCGAATGGACATCTCTACTTTGTCCGGATCATTGGGTGCAGCCAAAAGCCAAAGACAAAAAAGGCCAGAATCAGCGTGAGGACTAACACACGCACCAGATTTTTAGGATGCTTCGCTGCCACTCCCCTCACAATTCACACTTCAGAAGCTTCCAGAAAACTTTGCAGGATTGTCATATCCGATCCATGCCGCAATTTCTCCGATGCTTTTTTCTCCGACCTCCAAAAGCTGGGCAGAGAGTTCAAATCTGTATTTTTTGAGGTATGAATAAACGGATTCTCCATAAACGCCCTTAAAGCATTTCTTCATCACCGTGGGAGAGACCCGAAATCTCTCTGCCAATTCATCGGATGTATCATGTTCTGCGATATTATTCAAAATAAAATCGTGAATGTCTGTTACAGCGTCAATCTGCGCTTTGAAAAAGCATTGCCGCCGTGCAGCTGATGCCATGATAATGGCTAAGAGGAAAACCGGAAGGATTCTACTCTGCTGCATATCAAAACAGTTTTTACGAAAAAACCATGAGGTTGCCTAACAGAAAAAGGGCGACAGTCTGCTGATCCTCACGATCAACTAACTGCCGCCCCTCGCCGAAGTAGTTCAACAGCACCAGACGGCGACAGGTCTGCGCCTCAGCAAAGGCATTCATCGCGTTCAGTTTATGACGCTCGATCTCCT
>JARIBV010000025.1 GCA_029257335.1 Faecousia sp. | reverse complement strand
ATATGACAGTTGCGGGTCTGGAGCGGGATCTTCCCATTTGCAAAGTTTCCGACAGCCTCTACATTGGCGCTTTCGTGATTTTTGGAGATCAGGAGCTTACTGTGGCGACTGCCCGGGATCTGCTGGCAAAGGCCCCTGCTTATGATTACCTCATTACTGCTGAGGCAAAGGGCATCCCCCTGATTCACGAGATGGCCCGGCAGCATGGGGACAAGAAGTATATGCTGGCCCGGAAGGGCCCCAAGCTGTACATGACCGGCGTGTTTGAGTCCACGGTCCATTCCATCACCACCGCCAAGGAGCAGAAGCTCTATCTGGACACCGCGGATGCGGAGCTGATGCGGGGCAAGCGGATTCTCATTGTGGACGATGTGATCTCCACTGGCGAATCCCTGACGGCACTGGAAAATCTGGTGGAGAAGGCCGGCGGCGAAATCGTGGGCCGGATGGCCATTCTGGCGGAGGGCGAGGCCCAGGATCGGGAGGATATCATCTATCTGGAGAAGCTTCCTCTGTTCCACCCCGACGGAACCATTATGGAGTAAAAACTGAGAATTGCAGACAAACCAGTCAGCAGAAAAATGATAGCTCCTCCCTTTATCGGATGTCGGTAAAGGGGGGATTTTCACGATAAAAGCAAAACAACTGATGGAATCCTTTGCAGACAGTTGTCCGTGCATATCTCGGTGGAGACGGACCGGAAACGCGGATTGTCAATTCGTCCCCTGATTTGAACGATTCGTCCCCGGAATGATCCGGCAGTGAATTTAATGCTATAATAAAGCCGGAGGCGAGGATGTGAAAGAAAGGAACTCAAAGTGCAGTGTGGTCCGGGACATCGGATTTATGTGAAGATGAGCATGAGAAATATATAAAGATGATAGGAGAATGAAATGAGTCGCTATGATCATATTATTCAGACATGGGATGAAATCTTTCAAAAGGATGAATTGGCAGTACCAACGAAAAAAGAAAGCGGAAATCCTATATTCGATGCAGGCCTAAAGTGGCTTACAGAGGGGACAAATACGGTTTTGGACTTTGCTTGCGGAAATGGGGTCATGTTGCTTTGGTGCTATCTATATGGTACCCAAAAGCATGTGGGAATTGATTTGTCAAAGGAAGCAATCAAAAGTGCGAAGCTTCGCAGTCAGCATATGAATGGCGGGGAATTCCGGTTCGTGTGCGGCAGCATTGAGCAAGTGCAGAACCTTGCGGCTGATTCTATGGATGCAGTTGTGCTTTCCAATATTCTGGACAATTTGTATCCGGAGGATGCCCTTTGCCTGTTGGACGAGGTGAAGCGGGTGCTGGTCCCGGGCGGAAAAGTACTGGTAAAACTAAATCCATACATCACAGCCCAGAAAATCAAAGAATGGAACATCAAGGTGATTGAGGGAAATCTCCTGGATGATGGCCTGATCCTCTGGAACAATACAGAAGAACAGTGGCATGAAATCCTAAGTGATTATTTTACGGTAGCAAACTACAATGAAATATACTACGAAGAATACGAACAGACGAACCGGATGTACCGCTTGATAAAGAAATAAAGAGAAATGCAGAATGCCGCCGCTTTGGACAGTCCATAGCGGCGGCGTTCTGTTTTGCGTACATTTGCGTTTTATTTGTTCTGCCAGTCGGCAGGATAAGTGACATAGAGGAATCGGGCCTTTTCTGGAACACAAAACGAAATATGACTTCCTTTGGGGATGAAAATGACCTCACCGGGTCCGGCAGTTACAGAACCACTGGAAGATTGGATGGTAAGGGTGCCTTCCACCACATAGTCGATTTCATCATAAGAGAGCGTCCATGGAAAGGTGGTGTGCTCCATGACCATGAGACCCGCTCCCAGACGGGGACTTTGCTCCAGAGAAAAGAGGTCTCGGGTCCAGACCTTGTGGCTGGGGTCTCCCGTATCCAATCGATCTTCGGGCCGGACCTCCAGAGCGGAAAGGGGAGAGGAAAGAACCTTTGGCCCGGAAAGCTCCTCTTGTATGAGGGTTCGCAGAATGTCTTCAAGCTCTTTCTTTGTCATGATGCATACCTCCTGTAATCACCATTGCCACCACTATGGCAGAGATTCCTCCTGCAAGCTTTCCCAGAATGACCGGGATCAGCATCCGGGGTGCAAACCCGGCAGTGAAGCCCAAATGGTCTCCAAACACAAAGCCTGCCGAGACGGCAAAAGCAATGTTCAGCACCTTGCCTCTTTGATCCATGTCCTTCACCATACCGAACATGGCGATGGAATTGGCAAGACTGGCAATCAGTCCACCGGCAGCCCGATCATTCATGCCCAAAAGCGCCCCCAGTTTCATCAGAGGGGTTCGGAATAGTTTGGTAATGGCCCAAACCAAAGGGAAAGCCCCAGCCAGCACCAGAGCGATATCTCCCACAATTTTCAAACCTTCCTCTACGGGAGCCAAGCCAGGAATGAGAATCAGGCCGGTGAGAGATTCCACCAATCCCGCAGCCAGACCTATGGTAATCAGTGCAATGATAAGTTTGCCAAAGACATGAAATCCTTTAATGAGGCCTGTTTCAAAACGCCACAGACCCAGGGCGATGAGCAGGGCAATCAGGACAATGGGAATTAAGTTTTTGAGGACCATCAAAACAGGAAACCCGGCCACCACACCACCTACGAAGACACCCACCGGAATGGTGATTATACCTGCCAGTACGCCTTTGGCAAGATAGGGCCTATCTTGCGGCTCCAGAATTCCCAGCGCCACGGGAATGGTAAAGACCAGGGTTGCGCCTAGCATGGCTCCTACCAGCAGGCCGCCCAGATCGGCGGCTTCCGGAGTTTGCGCCAGCTCCCGGGCTAGGGAAGCACCGCCCATATCGTTGGCCAGAATGGTTCCGGCAAACATGGCAGGGTCTGCGCCCAGAAGCCGGTATACCGGCACCACCACGGGCCGCAGTACGTTGGCCAGCACAGGAGCCAGGCAGATCATACCGATCATGGACAAAGCCAGGGAGCCAAGGGCTAAAATGCCGTTTTCAAATTCGACACCCAAACCAATTCGGTTTCCGAAAATTCGGTCCATGGCACCTAAAACGGCAAAGATGCACATGATAGCAATGAGAATTTCATGGGGAGACATGGGTTACCTCCTGATCTAAAATGGCAGCAATCGCAGTGTCTACCGGGGAGTCCTCACAGTAGATCCTGGCAGTAGAGCCGGAAACCAGGAGTACCCGGTCGCCCGGTCCGGCTCCTACGAAGTCTGCTGCGACCCGCTTGCCCTGATCGGTACGAACCACCAGA
>JARIBV010000088.1 GCA_029257335.1 Faecousia sp. | reverse complement strand
GCAGCAAGCTCAGAGATCTCCTGCATAAATTGACGACGAATCAGTTTGCAGGCCTGCTGACGGGTCTTGTAGTGACCGCCGTGATTCAGAGCTCGTCTGCCACCACGGTTATGGTGGTGGGGTTTGTAAACTCTGGCCTTATGACACTGCGGCAGGCCATCAATGTCATTATGGGCGCCAATATCGGCACGACGGTGACGGCCTGGATCTTGAGCCTCAGCGGCATTGACAGCGGAAATATGTTCGTATCGCTGCTGAAGCCCAGCGCCTTCACCCCCATTCTGGCTCTGGTGGGTATTATTTTCTATATGTTCTGCAAGAGCACCAAGAAAAAGGATACCGGCACCATTTTGCTGGGCTTTGCTACCTTGATGTTCGGTATGGAAACCATGTCCGATGCCGTTTCCGGTCTTGCGGATATCCCGCAGTTCCAGCAGCTATTCCTGCTGTTTCGCAATCC
Organism: Faecousia sp.; assembly: GCA_029257335.1. Lineage (GTDB taxonomy): Bacteria > Bacillota > Clostridia > Oscillospirales > Oscillospiraceae > Faecousia. The sequence continues at coordinate 1,491 of JARIBV010000088.1, read as the reverse complement.
CATCCTCGGCGTTCTGGCCGGTGCGGTGCTGACTGCGGTGATTCAGTCCAGCTCTGCCTCCGTGGGCATTTTGCAGGCACTGTCCAGCACCGGACAGGTGACCTATGGTGCCGCAGTCCCCATTATCATGGGGCAGAACATTGGTACCTGCATCACGGCTCTCCTGTCGTCGGTCGGAACCAACAAGAATGCAAAACGGGCAGCTCTGGTGCATCTGTTTTTTAACATCATCGGGACAACGGCGCTGCTGGCTGTGTTTAGTCTGGTCCAGGTCTTTGTGAAGCCTGCCATTTTGAATGAATCCGCTTCCTATTTGGGGATCGCTATAACCCACTCTATTTTTAACATCCTTTGTACTGCAATCCTTCTGCCGCAGGCCGGAGTCCTGGAGCGTCTGGTCAACAGGCTGGTTCCGGAAGGAAAGACACCGGAGCAGGTGGAAGAACTGGACCAGCGGCTTCTGGGGACCCCTACGGCGGCTCTGGAGCGCAGTAAACTCCTTGTGATAGATATGGGAGCAGCCGCACGGAACGCCTTCCGGGAGAGCTTGCAGTGCCTCCGGGATTACAGCGATGAAAAGGCAAGGAAGATTCGGGAAGAAGAGAGTAAGACGGATCATTATGAGGATGTTCTGGGAAATTACCTGGTAAGACTCAGCGCCCAAAGGATCAACGAGCGGGATACGGCAGAGGCCGCAACGCTTCTGAAGGTGATCGGGGATATGGAGCGAATCGCGGACTATGGCATCAATTTGCTGGAGTCTGCGGAAGAGCTGAAGGAGAAGCAGGTGAAATTTACCGCCGGGGCCCAGGTGGAATTGACGGCTCTGTGCGAAGCCGTGGATGAGGTCCTGTCCATGACCCTGCAAGCCTTTGCGCAAAATGATTCTCAGCTTGCAGCCCGTGTGGAGCCTCTGGAGGAAGTGGTGGACTCCCTTACCAGCCAGCTGAGGACCCGCCACATCCTTCGGATGCAGAAAGGGGTATGCTCTGTCTCAGCAGGGTTTGTCTGGTCTGATCTGCTTACCAGCCTGGAGCGGGTTTCTGACCACTGCTCTAATATTGCCGCCAGTGTCATCAACCTGGGAGATCATCAGCTGCTTCCACATGCTTCCGTTCGTGCTTTGCGCCGCAGCAGCGGGGCATTTGAAGAAACCAGAGAGAAGTATGCTGACAAATATCAGCTGCCTGACTTTCAGGAAACATTTTAAAACAGGCAAAAGCCCGTACGAAGCCGGTACGGGCTTTTGCTTATCCATATGGAAGGAAATTCCCCTTGCCAAAATACCGTACTTGTGATAGAATAGAACAAAAGTTCGATAAACAGGGAGGCGCACCATGCAGAAAATTGAGGTAATCGCAGTATTTGATACCTGCGGAAAATTTCGGCCCCTGCGCTTTCGGTTTCAGGGAGAAGACTGCCAGCTTCATAGAGTAGATATTGACAAAGTGTTGTCTGTGCAGAAGGTTACCTATGTGGGAATAGAATCTA
>JARIBV010000037.1 GCA_029257335.1 Faecousia sp. | reverse complement strand
TCGGCAAATGCCTTGGAGGGAACAGGGATGCCCTGCCAGTTTTCCACCAGAACACTCATGTTGCTATTTTGGCAGAGACCAAAAAGCTTGCTTTCTACATTGTCATAGTCCTTGAACCGCTGCTCTCCCCGGGTGGAATTCAACACCCAGTTACCAATGTAGACCAAATCTAAAAGTCTTCTGAATTCCTTGTTGCTTAGTTCAATCTGCATACTCTGCCTCCTTCCATGCATGTGCATACTGCGACAGATGAAAACCAATGGAGTTATTATATCATAGGTTTTAAAAATTTCCAGCGAAAAACGTGAACAAGTACAAATTCAGACTTGTTTTCCTGTGGCTTGTAGCGTATATTATAGGAGAAGTATTATATCTGCAAAAGATGAGGTGTTTTTCTTGAAGAAATTGAATGTCTGCGTTCTTTTTGGCGGCGTTTCTCCCGAACATGAGGTTTCTCTTCGTTCTGCCGAGTCTGTCTTGAACAACATGGACAAGTCTAAATATAATGTTTATCCTGTAGGGATCACCAAGGAAGGAGCTTGGTTCCTCTTTGGCGGCACAGATTACAGTGTTCTTCCTTCCGGACAGTGGTTGGAGCACCCGGACAATCGTCCTGCTGCCATTTCTCCTGTCCGTGGGACCGGCCTGCTGATTTTTGAGGGAAAAGAGGTAACAGCCCAGCAGGTTGATGTGGTTTTTCCTGTGCTCCATGGCGCAAACGGTGAGGACGGTTCTGTTCAGGGCCTGTTTCAGCTGGCAGGCATTCCTTATGTAGGATGCCATATTGCAGCATCTGCCGTAGCAATGGATAAGACACTGACCAAATTGGTGGCCGATCAGGCCCGGGTCCGTCAGGCCGCCTGGCAACTGGTTTGGGATTGGGAGATGAAAAATCAGATGGAACGGGTACTGGATAATCTGGAAAAAAGATTCTCCTATCCCGTATTCGTGAAGCCCGCCGGAACCGGCTCCTCCGTCGGTGTGGCAAAAGCCAAAGACCGGGCAACATTGGAACTGGCTCTGAGAGGAGCGGCCGCATTTGACAAAAAGGTGCTGGTAGAGGAGTTCATCGCCGGTAAAGAGGTGGAAGTTGCCGTCATGGGCAACGACAGCCCTGTAGCTTCCATCTGCGGCGAAATTGATGCCGGTGTGGAATTCTATGACTATGAGGCGAAATATGTCACTGACACCTCTACAGCGTATATTCCCGCCCGTATCTCTGAAAGTGCGGCCGAAATGGTGCGCGATGCAGCGGTTCGCATTTATAAGGCCATTGGCTGTCAGGGCCTTTCCAGAGTAGACTTTTTTGTGACGAACGATGGGGAAGAGGTAGTGTTCAACGAAATCAACAGCCTGCCCGGTTTTACCTCTATTTCTATGTATCCAAAGCTCTTTGATGCCAGTGGCATTCCCTATTCGGACTTGATTGACCAGCTGATTGCGCTGGCCTGCGAGGCATAAAATGGAGAAAAAAGTAATTTTGACCATCCGTGCAGAGCAGACCTATGAGGGACAGGAGCCGGATTCGGTGGAACTGGTTTCCGAAGGGGTTCTGGCACAGGTGGATGATGGCTGGCAGATTTGCTATGAGGAAAGTGATCTCACCGGATTGCAGGGGGCAACGACTATTTTTGAAGTGACACCGGGCCGAATCGTATTGTCCCGTTCCGGTGCGTTGGAATCTCGTATGGTTTTTGAAGAGGGCGTGCGACATGACTCCCTGTATCAGCTGGATGTAGGGGCGCTGATGGTGTGCGTCTGCGCCAAACGGATTGATGCCAGTCTGTCCGAAAACGGTGGCTACATGGATGTGACATACGCCATCTTGGTAGAGCAGGCTGCAGCAGGTACCGTTCGGTATCATATCGATGTGAAACCGGCCTGAGTGCCGGCAGCGGAAAGAATGCGGACCGCTCCGGGCCATCTACGGTTCTTCCCGCTGAAAGGCCTTGCGGAGCTTCTCCAGTGCTTTTTTCTCTATGCGGGATACCTTTCGCCGGGCTTACTGTAAGGGATACAGAATAAAATCAGACAAGAGAAAGGTGTACATGGGCTGAGCTCATGTACACCTTTTTTGTATACAGAAGCGGATGCGCAACACATCCGCACAAAAATGCCGCTGCGCACATTTTTGTGCCCGGCGGCATTTTTGCACCCGAGGGCATGTTCGATCAATGCGTGCGCCTCCGGTGTGATATTTTGCTTCTTTCTAAAAAATGACATTTATTGTACGCTGACCATGCTATATTAGGGGTGTTTCAAGAAAAAACATGATATGAAATCGGTTGTCCCATCAATAGGTCGTATTTTTTGAATCATTGACCCGATTCTTTGTCCTGTATGGCCAGAAGCTGCTCCATTTGTTTCAGGACATACTCCTGATATTCGGGTTTCAATTTTTTAAAGGTAGCAGAAGCAAGTTCTGTAAGAGGATTGGGCATTTCCTCAAACATGGTGCCCTCGCCGGTTCTGAGCCAATGTTCACTGACATGGAATGTAAAACAAATCAGCTTGATGATTCTGTCGTTTACATGGTTGTTGCCTACCTCAATTCCCGCAATATAGCCATTTGACATCGACAAGGCCTTGGCAAACTTGGCCTGGGACAGATTTAATGACTGGCGTACTTCCTTTACGCGTTGGTTCATGGACATTTAATGGCCTCCTTATTTATGTGTCCTTATAATACCATAGTTTTACTCACATTACAAGCAAAAGGTGGTGAAAGCATGGTTGACATACTCACATAATAATGATATTATACTCATATAACAAGCGATTTCGCAACGAACAGGAGGAAGGAGGATTACATGCAGAATACTTCGATCACAAAGGATTTTTTAAGAACATTCAGTCAGCTAAATGAAGAAAACCAGAGATGTGTGCTTGCAATCCTGCAAGCACTGACATACGCACAGACCATTGAAAGAGAGGACATACAAGACAAGCATGGGAGAGAGTGGAAAGAGCTTGTTCCGTAAAGCCTGTTCTGAATTGCGTGAAGATGAGAAGGTAAGGTGCTTTTATCATGCGGAGTAAAATGAGAGGAATGAAGATGTGATGAATCGGTCTGTCAAAAAACTATGGAACTGGTGTACATCTGTTATGGTTGCATTGGTTGTGATCTTGGCGCTGTTGTTGGTAGGGGTTCGAGTTGCTGGATTACAGGTTTTTACGGTGTTGTCGGGATCAATGGAACCAACTTATCCTGTAGGGTCTCTGATTTATGTTAAGAAGACAGAGCCGGCACAGCTGCAAGCAGGCGATGTCATCACCTTTCTTCTGGATGAGGATACCGTGGCCACACATCGAATTGTGGAAGTGATTCCGGATGCCCATGACACAGAGATTTTGCGATTCCGTACAAAGGGAGATGCCAATGATGTGCCTGACGGAGGACTGGTTCATTGTAAAAATGTGATTGGATCGCCTGTTTTTGCAATTCCGGCACTGGGATATGTGGCAAGCTACATTCAGAGTCCTCCAGGTACTTATGTTGCCATTGCAGGTGGCGCCTTTGTACTTGCTCTGGTGTTCCTCCCGGATTTGCTTTCGGACAATCAAACGAAGAAGAAACAGCGTTCCGCCGCTGCGCGTATGGAGTAACTGCTCCAAAACAGGGAGGGTTCTGCCGCAAGGCACCCAATATAAATTATTTTTAGGAGGTTTTCACATGAAAACAAAAAACAAGGCATTGCTTCTGACACTATGTGCTGTGGTGCTCGTCGCCGCATCTGTGCTGGGGACAATGGCATACCTCACATCCGCAGATGAGGTAAAGAACACATTCACTCTGGGCGCTGTATCCATCGCCCTGGATGAAGCGGAAGTCCACACGGATGGTACATATGTAACGGACCACAACTCCCGGGTAAAGGCCAACGAATACCACCTTCTCCCCGGTCACACCTATATCAAAGACCCAACGGTAACCGTCCGGAAGGGCAGCGAAAGTGCTTACATTCGTATGGTTGTGACAATCAACAACCTCCAGGGCTTTGATGCGATCTTTGCTCCGGCAGACCATCAGGTCCCTGGTATTTTCGGCGGTGTCAGCCAGGACTGGACCCTGCATTCCGTAACAGACCATGATAAC
>JARIBV010000030.1 GCA_029257335.1 Faecousia sp. | reverse complement strand
GCCGAAAATGTGTATACATGGAAGTGAGCGACACTGCGGTGCTTGCTCGTGTGCTTGATTCTATGAATCTGAATTATAATATTATTTCCATTGCCAAGATATTGACAGAGAAATGCGGTGGACAGATTGCAGCGGAATATCATGAGGACCGACTATATATCAAAATACAGTTATGAGACCGGTTATTTTGACCAGATATCATAACAGGATTAAAAAGCGGTAAAACCCAGCTGTAACAATACAGCTGGGTTTTACTAGTACCATATCAACTTGCCCATAAGGATACGAAGGAGACCTATGGGAGTTTATCCTGCTCCTTTTTCTTACAGGTTGTAGAGATCTTTGTATTTTTTCTTGAGATAGTCCGTATAGTAAGTAGGATCAAATTTTCCGCAGGTCATTTCAAACAGAATCCCAGGCTTGTAGAAGCCGGCATGGCGGTGGAAATGCTCACCCAGCCACCCCTTGATCCGGCTGAGATCCCCACGCTCCACATCCTGCCATATGTCTGTCAGATCCTTTTCCATAAACGCCAGCATTTGAGGGCCATAGGCACTGCCGAGAGCGTAGGAGGGGAAATAGCCAATGCTGCCGCCGGACCAGTGAGAATCCTGCAGGCATCCGTTCTGATCGTCGGGCACTTCAATTCCCAGATACTTCTGATACATTTCATTCCAGGCCTGAGGCAAATCGTTCACAGCCAGGGACCCATCGATGAGCCGCTTTTCCAGTTCATAGCGGACCATGATGTGCATGCAGTATGTGAGTTCATCCGCCTCCGTGCGAATCAGGGAGGGGCCGGCCTTGTTGACGGCCTTCCAGAACATATGGGCATCCACTCCCTGCATCTGTTCCGGGAACAGCTCCTGCACCTTGGGGAAGATGTGGTGAATAAAGGGCTCGGATCTGCCGATGATATTTTCAAAGAACCGACTTTGACTTTCATGGATGCCCATAGAGACACCGCCGGATAAAACGGTATAGTTATATTTCGGATCACAGCCCAGCTCATAAATGGCATGTCCACCCTCATGGATGACAGAATACATGGAAGAGGCCAGATCCCGTTCCTGATAGTGGGTGGTGATCCGCACATCATAGCAGTTGAAATTGGTGGTGTAGGGGTGCTCGGTTTCGGCAATGCCGCAGTGGTTCCGATCCAGCGCCAAAACCTCCATGAGGTAATCGGAAAATTCTCTCTGCTTGTCAAGAGGGTAATCCTTATGAAGAAAGCTGTCATCCGGTGCTTGAGCGGCTTTGATTTGGCTGATTAAGGGCACTAATTCCTCACGAAGCTTGGCAAAAAAGCCGTCCAGCATCTCGGTGGTAAGGCCCTCTTCATACTCGTCAAGAAGCGCATCATAGGGCTTCATTTCAGGATGATAGTATCCCGCAAATTTCCGATTGTACTCCACGATCTTCTCCAGATACGGAGCAAAGAGCGCAAAGTCATTATTCTGCTTTGCCTGGGGCCAAACATCCTGTGCGTCGTTAATCAGAATGGTATAGTCGATATATTCCTTTGCAGGAATCCGAGAGCTTTGGTTGTAAGACTTGCGCCACAGCTCCACCTCACGCTTTGCCTGGGGATCCAATTCCTGCTCTTCCAAGAAGGAGAGTAGAGGCTCATTTTCCGGGTTGGCAACGATATCGTAGATCACTTCGCTCAACACCGCCATGGTGCGGCCACGGCCTTCAGCAGTACCTTTGGGAGCGGCGGTTGTGGCATCCAGGGACAACACACCCATAGCATGGCTGTAGGCAGCCAGTTTGCTTTCCCGGCGGCGCAAGGCCTCCAACGCAGTTGTAACATCACAGTATTGCATAATATCCTCCTTAATGATGAGATAATGTTACGATATCATATCTGATTTTCTGCGTCAATAGGGAGAACTTAAAATATAAAGAACCAGGAAGAAGGGATCGTTCAACTCCTGTCATTACTTGCACTTTCCGACAGAATATGATATAATGCAAACAATACCCCTCAGATAGAGGGGCTTCACATCCCACAATTTGGAGGACCTCAATATGAAGGTTATGCGTTCTATTGGACACTCTTTAAATGCTGCCTGGCGGTTTGTGTTCTATTTCCGTAAGGTGTTTTTGTCCATACCGGTTGTTGTATTTGCGCTGATTTTTGCGAAACAGAATATGGGACTCCTTCCGGAAACGGTGGGGCTCCTGCTTACAACGGCGGGAGAGTTTAGCCTGTCAATCACCCGCCAGCAGGCTGTGATTGCCCCTTTGCTGATTACGGCGATTCCGCTTGTCTGTATGTTCCTTTCCAGAAAGGTATTCTATCCCTGGCTGATTTCAGTGGTTACATTGGTTGTTCCGTTCCTTCTTCGGTATCTGAACCAGATTTTTTAATAACATGTTCGAGGGCCTGCTGTGGTATCAGCAGGCCCTCGTTTTTTATTCTGTTTCTTTTTCCTTTTTGAAATAGTGATCCAGCGCAGCAATACTCAGAAACACAACAAGGCAAGCCATGGAAATCAAACAGCCCTGATAGAAGGCAGTATTGTGATAGGTGAAGGTTACTTCATGGGCACCGGGTTCCAGATAAAGACCAACCATAGAGTTCATGACGGCAATGGGTTTGATCTCGATACCGTCCAGAGTTGCCGTCCAGTTTTCATCATATGGGATAGATGTGTAGAGAAGACTGTTTTTCTCCACGGAAATGGTGCCGCACATGGTGGTGCCATCCATGCTTGTGATATCCAGGACGGATTTTTGCAGGTGCTGCACTCCTTGCAGATACAGGTCGTTGCGCAGAACCGCACCGGTCAGTGTAACCGTACCGGTTTCATTGGCAGGACACTGGAAGGACACCGTGATCACATCTCCTTTGACACAATTACCCACATGCATCATCTGTGTCAAAGAAATTTTCTCGGAGAACAGCGGTGTATTTCGATCCTCTGGGGTGTGTGCGTTTTTGTATACTTTAAGGTTGTTCCTCTTGGGGGCGGAAATGCGGATGGTCACATCTCCATCATGAGGAACCACGAAAGAAACTTCCACATGCTCCTGCGTCTCATCGGTCGTGTAGGTAACTTCGCCGCCGGTTCCCTGCTGCGCCACATGGATCTTATCTGCGCTTTCGGGTGCGGGTTCCGCGGTATAAGTCCGGATTACCTGAAACACATCCTCCTGAATTCCCGTTGCCTTGCTGAAAAGCTGGTTCTGATAGGCAAAGGTACCATAGATATTGCTTTCTACATCCATGTCTTCTAAACCGGGCTGAACGGCGAAGCCCAAAGGAAGATAGGCTTTATTTTCCAGAAGCGTGATATCTCCGACCTGCTCCACCGGCTCAAAAAATGCACCTTCCAGCGGTGTTTCCTCCCGGGAAATCAGATACTTGATATTGAGGAAGAGATCAGACACCGGAGATCCCTCTTCATAACTGTAACGGTTATAGTTAGGTCTTGCGCCATAGCCCAGAGCCGCCATAAACTTCGTACAGCGAACATTGGCAGAAGACGAGAACATGGTAATACCGGAAACACCATTGAGCGCATCATCATTGAGGGTCTGGGTATGGGTGAATTCTGTCCGATAAAAGTCGGAGTCCTTCTCCCGGTCCTCGAGGCGTGCAATCACCTGGGCGGTGTTACCTGTTCCCTTGGGATAATTGGAAACATTGGTGCCGCCGAAATTCACACCAAAGTTTACCAGATTGCATCCCAGCTCCAGTCCCATGGTCAGCAGGATCAGCACAGAAAGGGTATGGTGCCAATGAGGCGTCTCCCGGATAACCTGTATGGCCCTGGTCTCGTTAAGATCCTTCAACACAGACATATCCTCTAACATGGTTATATCATCAGCGCATTCTTCAAGCGCCTGTGCAGGGGATTTCTTTCGGAAGGACAGCAATGTGTAGGCCAGGAGGAATACCAGATTATAGATCAGGTAAATGGGTTCTGTTCGAAGATCAGAACAGAGTATCAGTCCCAGCACCAGAAGTCCGGACAGAATGGTTTTCCAGAGCTTGCAATCTTCATGAATCAGATAAGCTCGGTACGCCATGACCAGCATGACGAAAGAGAACAGGAAGCTGAACCGATAGGGGATCATGTTGGTGAAATGGAAACCGTGCCATATATAGTCCAGCTGCCGGATCAGAAAGCTCAGCATAAAGAAGAGGAGAAGAAAGGCGTGGCAGAGCTTTTCCCGGATGGTAAACTTCCTGGACATAAAGAACTGCATTCCCAGAATCAAGGGGAAGATGCCGCAGTACAGATTGGGAAGACCTTCTTTAAAGGTGGGACTGATGCCGCCTGCTGTGTTGCCGGCTACTTGACGCATGCCATCCAGAAGCCCCAGGAAGGTGTTGTCCTTGGCGATATTCAGCTTAAATCCTGTGGGGAATTGATTCACGCTGGAATAGGTATTGCCAAGTGCCGTATAGGCAGGCCATTCCAGAAACGCAGTCAGTCCAATGGCCAGAGCGGAAAATACCGCCATCAGGCCTAAGTCAGTCAGAAATCGCTTGAAACTATGACATTGACAGATCTCATAACAGCAAAAGCTCAATGCAACAAAGATACAGGTGAACAGACCAATGTAGTAGTTGCTGACAATGGAAAGAAACAGGGTCCCGGTATAGAGTACAAATCGCCGCTGTTTTAAAAGCGCCAGCATCCCCATAACCACCAAAGGCAGCAGTGCAAAGGTATCCAGCCACATAATGTTCCACTGATAGCCCAGCGCCCAGGCACATAATCCATAGCAGGTGGAGAACAGCGCAACAGACCAGTCATTTCTTTGGAATGTCTTTTTAAGAAAAATTCCAAAAAACAGCCCGGCAAGACCAAGCTTGATGGGAACCAGCAAGGAGAAGAAGCCAAGGAGCCACGACTCCGGTACCAACACGGAGAGCAGGTTCAGAGGAGAGGCTACATAATAGGCAATGAGCGCCAGATAGTCTACCCCCATGCCCAGATTCCAGTTATACAAAAGGGAGACTCCAGAGCGCAGGGAACTGCGAAATTCTTTAAAAAACGGATAATACTGGTGATACATATCGGACATCAGAATGGAAGAGGTTCCAAAAGGAGTATGTCCGCTGCATATCATAACAGCAATATAACCAAGAAATGGGAACAGAAAGGAAAGTAGAAGGAAGTTTGGCTCCTTCCGGCTTTTGTTAAGTTGCTTCATGTGACACCGCCTTTATAAAATAACCACTCTATTATATCACCAAAGTTCGTTTAAATAAACAGAAAAATTAGTGCAGCGTCTGGCTGTTGTTCAGGATCGTGGTGCTGTAAAGAAAGAGAACATCCTGATTGGTAAAGCTGATATAATTGCTCAGCACATCGCTGTAAGTGTATCGCAGATCTACCAAAGTGATTTTGGCATAGGAGTCTGCAAGCAACGGCGAAATGCTGCTGCCGAAGGAGTCCCGAAAAATCACCAGCTCCCTGTTTGATTTTGCCTTCGGGTTGGTGATGATCTGAATGGGGGATGCACCATTCAGGAAGAAGTCGTAGGGATCACGGCTGCCCACCTTGTCCAGATTATAAAGCGGAATTTGGGTATTGTTTGCCACATCCAATACGCTGCAGCTGTCCTGGCTGGCAATTTCAAGATAGCGAAGGCGATCTTCTTTTAGGGGCAGAGCAGACTGCCCGGCATAGGCCCCGGAAAATTCACCTGCATCCAGTGTTTGGATAACTTCCGGAGCGGGGACCCCCATGGCCTGGGTCAGTGCGTTTGCAACAGGCAGCAGGGTCTCCTGATTCCAGTGAGGATCGGTGTTGTAGTAGGAATTTTCATCCAGCTGACCAAAAAGGTCGATGTATGTCATACGCAGGCTGCTATCCAGGGTGGCAAGTAGTGCTTCATAGTCCATAGACGGATATCCAAGCTGGGCAGCCAGATAGTAGTTTTTATCAGGGACCACACTGTAGTAGCACTTAACAGGTTTTCCTAGAAGATATCGCTTGTAAATCTTATCCATAAGTGATATTGCGTGCTTGATGGAGGCATCCTGAAGGGGATATTCCAGCTTTGCAGCGTTTCCGTCCGTCACATAGATTCCATTGTTATCCAGCTGGTGCTGACCATAGCGCAGATAGTACGCCTTCATTGATCGGAATGTGTCACGCATAGGGAATTGATCTGCGGCAGCATCTTCCGCAGAACTCATAAATTTTCCTGTAGAGATGTTCTGCCAGGTGAGCTTTGGCCACTGGGCCAGGGTGCGGCGCTCGGTCAAAGACAACTCTTTGCTGCCCGTGACCATAAAGATTCCGCCGCCCAGGAGCATTGCTCCGAGGAGAACCAGGGTAATCACATGTTTTTTCATTGCAGCCTCCTTAGAAACGGAAGTAAAGGAACGGGTTAAAAGAGCCATCTACCAAGAATGCAGTGCTGAGAAGCAGAATGAACACTAAGCCCACCGGCTGCAACACATTGAGATAAGGCCCAAACTTGCTGTCTTCCAGACGATGATAGAGCTTTACGGGAAGCGCAGTGGCTCCTATGGCGCTCATAATCAGCAGAACCAAGCTGCTGCGAAGGGCGTAGGTGGTTTCAACAGAGAGAAACGGCAGAGAGCGAAGACCGAACATGGCACCAAAGTCTGACCGAATTTGTGCCATTGACGAACCGTTGAACAGAACAAAGCTGAACAACAGGCAGCCGATGACATAGATATGACCGACTACTTTGCTGCTTTGCATAAACTTTCCATAGAATAGTTTCTCCGCCATCAGAAGGACCGCAAACATCAGACCCCAAAGAAGGAAATTCCATCCGGCACCGTGCCACAGTCCGGTAAGACACCAAACCACCAGAATGTTTCTGAGCCACAGAACCTTTTTTACACGATTTCCCCCCAGAGGAATATATACATAGTCACGGAACCAGGTGCCGAGGCTCATGTGCCAACGCCGCCAAAATTCGGTCACTGTTTTGGAAGTATATGGGTGGTCGAAGTTTTCGGGGAAGTGGAAGCCGAGAATTTTTCCCATACCAATGGCCATGTCGCTGTAGCCGGAGAAGTCGAAATAAATCTGCAAAAGGAATGCAACAGAAGAGAGCCACGCATAGACAACCGTAGGCTCCACGCTGGCACGATACCCGGCGCAGATCGCTCCAAGCTGATTGGCCAGCAGCACCTTTTTTCCCAGACCGACCAGAAAACGGACAGTTCCGTCATATACACCATTCAATGTACTTTTCCGCACCGTAAGCTCAGAGGCAATATCCTGATATCGAACAATGGGGCCTGCAATCAGCTGGGGAAAGAGTACAACATACGCACCAAAATCAATGGGGTTCTTTTGTGCAGCGGCTGCTCCCCGGTAGACATCTACGGTGTAGCTCAGAATCTGGAAGGTATAAAAGCTGATGCCCACAGGCAGAGCCAGCTTAAGCAGAGGGATTTTGGAACCAACCACCTCGTTTATGGTGGAAAGCAAGAAATTGGCATATTTGAAGTATCCCAAGAGGCCCAGGCTTCCTATTATCGAGATCGTCAAAACCAGCTTTGCAGAAAAGGAACCACGCAGCCGCTCAATCAGCAGGCCGCACAGGTAGCCCTGGGCAATGGAGATCACAATCAGAATCAGATACTTAGGTTCACCCCAGGCGTAAAACGCCAGGCTGAACAGAAGAAGGACGGTGTTTTTAAACCTCTTTGGTGCCACAAAATAGGCTAGAAGCACCGCCGGAAGAAATGCGTAGAGAAACACTAGACTTGAAAATACCATATTTCACTCCAATCTACCGTCACAAGACGGTAGGTATTTTTATTTACCGGAACCATTGGAAATATTCCTGACCGGGAAATTTCCCGGTCGGAACGGATTCATTCTCGATCATGCCGCTTGTTTAGACAATCGCCCTTTTACAACAGCCTGAAACACCCTAAAACAGTTCAAATGAAACGCTTCTGCTGATTATCAGATTTTTGCACTTTGATTTTCTGGGTGACAGCGGCTCTTTTCTGACAACAGAAAACCTCCTTTGTCAGGAAAGACGGAAACGGGAAAAAATCGTTGCATGGGAAATCATTTTTCAGCCATAAAAAACCGCCGGGAAGAAAAACATTTCCGGCGGATGCTATAAAATTAAAGATGTTCTTTTGCTTCCTTCAGTGCCTTGGACAGCTGATCGGGGCAAGAGGTCTCCTTGGACCCGCAGCGGATCCCCTCGACCTTGGTAATGACCTCATCCACATCCATACCTTCGACCAAAGCACCGATGCCCTTGAGATTTCCGTTGCAGCCGCCGAAGAAGGTCACATTTTTGACCTTGCCGTCCTCGATATCAAATGTAATCAGCTGGGAGCAGGTACCTTTGGTTTTGTACTGGAACTGCATGTGTAATTTCCTCCTAACATGTTGTTTCTGTAAGATCCGGCAGGTTTCCCTGAACAAAGTCGATCAGTCGTTCCGGAGAAAGGATCACCTGATGACCCCTTTCTCCGGCGGAAACTGCAATCTCTTCATATAAAATGGCGGTTTCATCTACATAGGTTGGATACTTTTTCTTCATTCCCACTGGGCTACATCCGCCGCGGAGATAGCCGGTAAGGCCAAGAAGCTCCTTGACATGGATCATTTCCACCTTTTTTACACCGGCGGCTTTGGCCGCCTTTTTGAGATCCAGGGTGCAGCACACGGGGATACAGAAAACGAGAATCGTCCCCCGGTCCGAACGGGCCACCAGCGTTTTAAAAACCTGTTCCTCGGGCATACCTACAGCTTTTGCTGCGTGCAGCCCGGAAAGATCGTTTTCATCGTATTCGTAGAAAGCTTCCCTGTATGGGATATTTGCCTGATCCAACAGTCTGAGTGCATTTGTTTTTGACATTCAGATTCACCACCACCGTCCTATTATATGCGAAATTTTTCCTTCTTGCAAGAGGGGCGGATAGACTTTCTCCTTTTGCACATCCTAAAAGATGAAAGAGGGAGGGAAGTTTTCTATGGAATCTGAACAAAAGAATGCAGAAACAACAGAGGACCGCAGAGAACTGGTCAAAGAACTGGGTTCCAATCTCACAGAAGGAACAGACGGAAGCATCTATACCATGACCATTATCGGTCAGATCGAAGGACATCAGCTGCTGCCGGAAACAGCTAAAAGTACAAAATACGAGCATGTCCTGCCGTTGCTGGCAGGAATTGAAGAGAGTACGCAGATCAAGGGATTGCTACTGCTTTTAAACACGGTAGGCGGGGACATTGAGGCAGGCCTTGCCATTGCAGAACTGGTGGCCGGCATGAAAAAGCCCACCGTTTCCCTGGTCCTGGGTGGCGGGCACTCCATCGGGGTGCCCTTGGCGGTCTGCGCCAAACACTCTTTTATTGTTCCAACGGCCAGTATGACCATTCATCCTGTCCGCATGACCGGAATGGTGGTCGGAGCACCCCAAACCTTTCGGTACTTCAACCGTATCCAGGAGCAGATCCTGGATTTCATTACTTCCAATTCCAATATTTCCCGGGAAAAGCTGGAAAAATATATGATGGCAACAGGAGAAATGGCCACGGATGTCGGTACCATCGTTTATGGAAAAGAAGCGGTTGCTTCAGGGCTTATTGATGAGCTGGGAGGGCTGTCAGATGCATTGCAGTGTCTCCACAAAATGATAGCGCAGGAAGAAGAGAAATAAAGGACTGGAAATGCAGGCCGTTTTATGGTATGATATTCTGACGAGACATCAGAATGGGGGACCTGCCATGGAGCTGAGTTGGGTGCAAAAAGGAATATGGAGCGTTATTCAAGGGCTTGCCGGGGTCGTTCCGCTGTCCAGTGTGGGGCTGTTGGCTGTCATGCGGAAGATTTTCGGCCTGCCTATGGATGGCAGCGCCGATCGCGGCTATGCTGCAATGCAGCTGCTGGCAGTTGCGGTCACGATTGCGTTTTCCTTCCGCCATGACTATGCCGCCTGCTTCCGGGCAACCCACGGCCGTCTTCCCAGAAATGATCCCGAACAGCGTGAGGCAATGCTGCTGAATCGGCGGCTCTTTATGCTGATTCTGATAGGCGTCATTCCCGCAGCTTTTGCCCTGCTCTTTCGCCAGCGCGTCGCAGAGCTTGCATACCGGCTGTCCTTTATGGTGGGCCTTTTTGCATTAGGTGGCTTCGTTGTGTTTCTGGGCGACCGCATCGGAAAGGGAGAGCGGAAGTTACAGGATGCCACAATAGCGGATGGACTTTGGATGGGACTTGCCCATGGCCTGGGAATCATTCCGGGGCTTCCGGCCATGGGTTTGTGCCTTACGGCAGGCGTTATGTGCGGGCTGGAATCTGTGTTTGCCATGCGCTATGCATTTCTGATTTCCGCCCCTGTGCTGTTTCTGGAGGCGGTATCGGAATGGACGGCCAGTGCTGCACCGTTCCATTGGATCTGGTTGGCCGGAATGATTCCAACGGCGCTTTGCGCCTATGGCGGGATCAGTTTTATGAAAAAAATGGCCAAGCGGGACGGTTACGGCCTGTTTGCCTATCTTCTATGGGGAAGTGCGATCCTCACATTCATACTTTTTTTAATCAGTTAGGAGGGAGCTCATGGCTTCAGCGAAAGGGAGAGGGAAGTCTCAGGGAAAACGAAAACCTGCTGCAAAAAAGACCACATCTAAAAAGACCGCTTCCAAAAAGACTTCATCTGCAAAGAAATCTCAGGATACATACGAAATGGCGGTACCGATGCGCACGGTATTGGCAATGGTGTCCGTTGCCGTTGCGGTGCTGGCTCTGTTTTCCATTTTGGGAACGCACGCTTATATTTTGGACGGTGTAAGATATATTCTCTGCGGCACAGTGGGTAAGACAGTATTTTTCCTGTCTCCCGTCTTATTTTTCTGGTGGTTTGTGATTTTGGCCTTCTATCCAAAGCGTCCTGTGGTATTGAGAAGTGTCAGTCTGTGGATGCTGGCCATCTGCATCGGCGGCATTTCTCATCTCTTTTCTGCAACGGTGGTGCAGGTGGAGAGACAATCTCTTGTAACGGCGTTATTTACCGGAGGGACCCTGGGACATGGGGGCGGCGTACTGGGAGGCCTTGTGGCCACTGGGCTGCAGCTGTCTGTTGGAAAGGTCCTGTCCGTTTTTATTCTGTCCGTTTTGTCCTGCTTCTGGTTCTTGGGTGCCATAGGAGTTACCCCCAGAAGCCTGATGATCGCTTTTCGTAACCGTCCTCGCATGGAGGAGGAAGAACCGGAAGAGCCCAGAGAAGACCCTGCGACCAAAATGGTAAATTCCATTGCCAATAAACGAATTGCCCACATAGAAAAGAAGCGCCGCATTGCAGAACTGGACATCCCTGTGGATGATCCTCCCGTTATGCCCAAAAAAGAGAAAAAGAAGCGGTTCGACCCTGTAGTATTCGATGAGTACGATCAAGAGCCGAAAGAAACGCAGTCTTCCGTCAAACATCCCCCTAATGTGTTTGATGAAGAACCAATTACAGGTAAGACCGTGATCCCTTCAGCCACAGACGAACCGGTTCTCTCCGACTCGGAGCATCACGAGCAGGATCTGCCGGAGCTAGAGATCCCGGTAGAAGCAGAGATCCTTCCGCCTGTAGCGCCCCCTGCTCCCCCTCCTGTAACAATGCTTCAGGATGAACCCGGAACAGAAAAGGTAAGCGCCAAAGACGCAAAGGAATCTGCCAATCAGGTAGCTCAGGAGATTGCGGCGCAGGCCATGGCTCCCAAGCCGGAATACCAATTCCCGCCCATTGACCTTTTGCGCCAGGCAGGTCCCGGTGCCGCCGACGGTACCTCTGAAATGCGGGAAAATACCAGACGACTGAATGAAGCCCTGCAAAGCTTCAAAATTGAAGCCCGAATCTGCAATGTGACCC
>JARIBV010000090.1 GCA_029257335.1 Faecousia sp. | reverse complement strand
AACATTCAACAAAGGCTAGCTACTAGCAAGGAAGGTAATGACATGGTCCAGAGTGGGGGCCGCCAGGACAATTTTTATTGTCTGTATGTAGGTAATGCTGACAATTCTTACAGTGATAGTCGATGGTTTGAATAGTACCATTACAGGTTGCATGGTATGCCGAACTATCGTGCGGTGCGGCTTTATCTAAATAATAGGAACGAAAAATTTTGCTTTGACCGCATGTTGTACAGGTGTACTTTTCATGGACAAAAGGATAGCAACCACTTGGGGAGGCATATTTCGATTCCCCTGCTACAAAGATAATCTCTGGTTCGTTTGACCAGGAGTGAACATGCTGAGGTTCACACTCTTGGTCTTCAGTTTTCACAGCTGCAAAGACTGTAACATTCAATGAAAGCAACAGTGTTGCAGCAAGAAGCAGACAGAACAACTTTTTACAAATACTCATAATGTTTTCTCCTTTCGGTCAGTTCCATTTTGTGGTGGATGGATTTGTCTAACCTGCGTCATTTGTGCTTGAATATTGATTTTTGCGATATGATGACTGATTAGAGTAATTACATTATAACAAACTAAATCGCCTTGTCAATATAAATTCATGAAAATATGATATACTGATGGAATCTTGTAAGTTTCACCAATCTTGTATAACAATATATGTAACTTTTTGCTATGCTTTCTTAATGTTTTGGCTGCCTAATTTTATGAACACGACAGGGGAGTTATTCCCTCCTGTTTTACCTAACAATGGGTTGCGACAGCCATGTTTTTACAGGCGTTGCGCCCACTATTAATCGGCTCACGGGTGTATCGCATATAAAAAAGATGAGTAAGATTCCTCTCCTAAAGAGGTTTCTTACTCATCTTTTCTGCTGTAAAGCAGAAATAAACCTATGGTTGTGTCTGGGAAGCGTTGGCGACACCTTCCGCTTTCCCGTCTGCTCCGTGCACAAGCACCTCCCGGGCAAGATAAACAGGCCGGTCTTTGGACTGCTCAAAAATCTTGCCTACATATTCTCCTATCAGTCCAAGACAAAACAGCTGCATTCCTCCCAGAAAGAGAATCAGCACGATGATGGTGGCATAGCCCGGTACGTTGATACCCCAGATCAGCTTCTGTAAAACAACCACCAAAAGATAGATCAGGGAGGCCCCGGCGGAAAAAAGGCCGGTGTAGGTAGCCAGCCGCAAAGGTGCCGTGGAGAACCCGATGATGCCGTCAATCGCATAACGCATAAGCTTTCGGAAAGACCATTTTGTTGCACCGGCAGCCCGTGGGCAGGCGGTATAGGGGATGAAATGCGTGGGATAGCCCACCCAGGCAAAGATTCCTTTGGAAAAACGGTGATACTCCGGAAGAGACAGAATTCCTTCTGCCACACTTCTGCGGAAGGTTCTGAAATCACTGGCATCCGGGTGAAGCTTTACGGTAGACAGGTGATTGATTAAGGAATAGAAACGCTGCTTGAAAAAGGAGAGAACCTTTCCGTCTCCACGCTTGTCTTGATACGCTGCCACAATGTCATAGTCCGGGTTTTGATCCAAAAACTCCACCATTTGGCGCACCAGCTCCGGCCGCTGCTGCAAATCTGCGTCAATCAGACTGATATAATCGCCGGTTGCATGCTCCAGTCCTGCATACAGGCCGGATTCCTTGCCGAAATTTCTGGAAAAGCTGACCACGCTGACTGGACAAGCCTGGACACGATAGAGCTTTTTCAGCGCTTGCAAGGTGCCGTCATGGCTGCCATCGTCAATAAAAATCAGCTCATATGAATAATTGCACCCCTGGAAGGCTTCGATCACAGCGGCCTGGAATGCAGCCACATTCTCCTCTTCGTTGTAGCATGGGACAACCATAGATAATTTCAATGTATTCGCTCCTCGCTTCTTGTGTTCGGTTTCATTATACCCAGCTTCAGAAAGGCAGTCAAGAAAAACAAGTAAAATGAGAAAATTTATGGCCCCGGAACCGGACAAACGGTGGTTTTTTCATTGACAGCCATTGTGATTTCCTGTATAATGACAAAGAAAAGACATTGATGAGGAGTTTTCAGAACAAAACGATCCGTAGAGAGGGTGCGGTTGGTGCGAGCATCCGGTCGGAATCTGAATTGTCGCCTCGGAGTCGCCGTGCTGAAATGGCAGTAGGCCGGACGGTTAACTCCCGTTACAGAGTGGCGAGTGCCCGGTCTTCCGGGAATTCAGGTGGTACCGCGGAACAGTTTTGTTGCGCCCTGATTGATTCAGGGCGCAATTTTTATTTTCGTCCTGAACGACATTTGAAAGGAGACAAACTATGGCAAAAGAGTTGTCAAAGGTCTACGAACCTAAGGAAGTCGAAAGCCGTATCTATGAGATGTGGGAAAAGGGCGGCTACTTCCATGCAGAAAGAAGTGCCGATAAAAAACCATTCACCATTGTGATGCCGCCTCCCAATGTTACCGGTCAGCTTCATATGGGTCATGCAATGGATGCAACCCTTCAGGATATTCTGACCCGTTTCAAGCGGATGCAGGGCTATAATGCCCTTTGGATCCCCGGTGTGGACCATGCCGGTATTGCCACCCAAATCAAGGTGGAAGAGGAGCTTCGGAAGGAAAACGTAACCCGTTATGATCTGGGCCGTGAAAAGTTCCTGGAGCGAGTATGGGACTGGAAAAAGAAGTTTGGAAACCGGATCGTAGAACAGCAGAAAAAGCTGGGCGCCTCCTGTGACTGGGATCGTGCCAGATTTACCATGGACGAGGGCTGCTCGAAGGCAGTGCGTGAAGTCTTTGTCTCTCTCTATGAAAAAGGACTGATCTATAAGGGCAGCCGAATCATTAACTGGTGCCCTCATTGCGTCACTGCGCTGTCTGATGCGGAAGTGGAGTATGTGGACAAGCCCGGCCACCTGTGGCACATTCGGTATCCTCTGGCGGACGGCTCCGGAGAGGTGATTGTTGCCACCACCCGTCCTGAGACCATGCTGGGTGACTCCGGTGTCTGCGTCAACCCCAACGACCAGCGATACAGAGATATCGTGGGTAAGAAGGTCATTCTGCCCCTGCTGAACAAGGAAATCCCCGTTGTAGCGGATGACTATGCCGAAATGGAGTTTGGTACCGGCTGTGTTAAGATGACGCCTGCCCATGACCCCAACGACTTCGAGGTGGGTCTGCGCCACAATCTGGAGGTTATCCGGGTGCTGGACGACAACGGCAAGGTCAATGAGAACGGCGGCAAGTACGAGGGGATGGACCGCTATGAAGCAAGAAAGGCTATCGTTGCCGATCTGGAGGCGCAGGGTTATCTGGTAAAGGTGGAGGACTACGCCCACAATGTTGGCACCTGTTACCGCTGCCGCAATGATGTAGAGCCCATTATCTCTGCCCAGTGGTTTGTTAAGATGAAACCCCTGGCTGAGGAAGCCATCCGTGTGGTCAAGGAAGGCGAGACGAAGTTTGTTCCCGAACGCTTCAGCAAGACCTATCTCAACTGGATGGAGAATGTCCGTGACTGGTGCATCTCCCGTCAGCTCTGGTGGGGTCATCAGATTCCTGCCTGGACCTGCGCAAAATGCGGCCATATTACGGTATCCCGAGAAGATGCGGTCTGCTGTGAAAAGTGCGGAAGTCATGACATTGAGCGGGACCCCGATGTGCTGGACACCTGGTTCTCCTCCGCTCTGTGGCCCTTTGAGACCCTGGGATGGCCTGAAAAGAATGAAGATCTGGATTATTTCTATCCCACAGATGTGCTGGTTACCGGCTATGACATCATCTTCTTCTGGGTGGCCCGGATGATTTTCTCGGCCTGCGAACACACCAAGATGCCTCCGTTCCATACAGTGCTGATTCACGGCCTGGTTCGTGACGACAAGGGTCGTAAGATGTCCAAATCGTTGGGTAACGGCATTGATCCTCTGGAAATGATCGACAAATTCGGTTGTGACGCCCTTCGTATGAACATGGTCACCGGCAACTCCCCCGGAAACGATATGCGTTTCTATGTAGAGCGCTGCGAAGCTATGCGGAACTTTACCAATAAGCTTTGGAACGCCAGCCGGTATGTTCTTATGAATGTACCGGAGGATCTGGAAAAGGGCCTTCCGGAAGCAAACAAGCTGGAGATTGCGGACAAGTGGGTCCTGTCCAAGCTGAACTCTCTGATTGCGGAAATGACGGACAATCTGGAGCGTTATGAGCTGGGCATCGCAGTGCAGAAGGTATATGACTTCTTCTGGGACACCTATTGTGACTGGTATATCGAGCTGACAAAGGCACGCCTTTACAGTGACAACGAAGAGAGCAAGCGGACAGCCATCCGTGTGCTGGTCTATGTTTTGGATCAGACGCTGCTGCTCATGCATCCCTTCATTCCCTTCATCACCGAGGAAATCTGGCAGACCATCCCCCACGAAGGAGAGGCTCTGATCGTGGCCCAGTGGCCAGTTGCCTGCCAGGAGCTGTCCTTCCTGACGGAGGAAGCCCATATGGAGTCCGTGACCCAGGCAATCCGTGCCGTCCGGAACCGCCGTGCAGAGATGAATGTTCCTCCTTCCAAGAAGGCGACGCTTTATGTGGTGACTCCCAAGGCTGCGGTATTTCAGGAGGGAATTCCCTTTATTCAGCGTCTGGCTTACGCCGATCAGGTTGTTGTGTCTGAGCAGGATCCGAAGGGCTACAATGACATGGCTTCCGCCGTCACCGCGGATGCACGGCTGTACATGCCCATGGGGCAGCTGGTAGATGTGGCCAAGGAGCTGGAGCGGATCGCCAAGGAATTGGATAAGGCCCAGAAGAATCTGACCGTTATCGAAGGCAAGCTCTCCAATGAGAAATTCACCGCCCGTGCCCCCGAGGCCGTGGTGAACGCCGAAAAGGAGAAAGCAGAAAAGCTGCATACTCTGATCGCTCAGCT
>JARIBV010000057.1 GCA_029257335.1 Faecousia sp. | reverse complement strand
CGGGCCTTGGTAATTACGGTAGCCAGACGGGAGTTATTGGCGGGATCGGCAGAGCCGCCCTCCTTCACTGCCACAATCAGCTCCTTTGCAATCTTGGTAAAGGAAGCAGAACGCTTTGCGTCCTGTGCACCCTTGGTTTTCTGAATGTTATGCCATTTGGAATGTCCAGACATGAAAAAATCTTCCCTTCTATGTCAATCTGCTCAAAGCATTTATTCGCATTGTATATTCTAGCACAGTACGCAGGGCAAATCAACCGCAATTAGCAGAATTTTATACAATCCGTGTGAATTTCAGAGACTTTTACAAGAACACCCGGGAGTTTTTCCCGAAGTTTATCTGCCAAAACCTGACAGATCGGATTCTCTGTCCAGAAATGGCCGGCGTCAATGAGGGTAATGCCCAGATCTTTGGCATCCCAAAACTGATTATATTTGCAGTCCGCCGTTACAAAGGTATCGCATCCGGCCCGCAGGGCCTCCTGAATTTCTCCGGCGCAGGCGCCGCCTCCCACTGCCACCTTGCGGACCGGTTTTCCCCCTTGTGCATACCGGAGGCCGGGACAGCCCAGGGCTTTCTTGACCCGCTCCAGGAACGTTTCCACGGTCATCTGCGGAACCGTACCTGCTCTCAACAGACCCCAGGGCTTTCCGGCCTCGTCAGTTCCATGTGGATTCAATACGGAAACCTCTTTGAGACCCAGGGCATTTGCCAGACAGTCATTGACGCCTCCCCAAACCTGATCCAAATTGGTATGGGCATTGATCGCCGCAATGCCGTTTTCCGCCAGGAACAAAATACAGCGTCCCAGCGCCGTATCTTCCGTAATGCTTTTAGGCGCATGGAAAATAAGAGGATGGTGGGTGACGATCACATCTGCCCCCCAGCTTTTGGCCTCCCGGCACACATCCTCAAAGGGATCCAGTGCCACCAAAATCTTTTCCACATGCCGGCTGCCCCGGCCGCACAGCAGGCCCACATTGTCCCACTGTTCCTGCATATAGGAGGGGGCCACCTCCTCCACACAGGCCAAAACATCTTTTACCGTGTACATCTGCCTGCCTCCATTTCTCGCAGCTCCCGAAGCGCCGCGGCATAATAGTCGTACTTTTCTCCTCCCTGAGCCTCCAATCCTAAAACCACCTTTTGGACGGTTTGACGGCAGAAGGCCACATACTCCCAGACCAGGGAATCCTCACAGGCCAGCAGGGCCGGACTTACAAAGTGCTGCCCCGGCGTCAGATGCTGCTCCCCCGGCTTGGCCTCCAGGACCGTATAAAGAAACTTTCCGTCCCGAACAGGCACTTCCTTTGTAATTTCCCAACCGTTTTCACTCAGGTACTGCCGCAGCTCGTTCTGGGACGACTGGCACTGCAGCACCAACCGGTAGGTTCCGTCATGGAGCCATGGTCCTGCTTTTAAAATTCCTACCATGGTTTCCGCTCCCATCCCTGCCATATGCAGAACATCAAATTCCGCAGGAAGTCCCTGAACACCGTCACACAGGTGGAAGGAGATTCCCTGGGCAATGCCGAAGCGCCGGGCATTATCCCTGGCCTTCTGCAAGGGCTGTTCTCCGATGTCGGCCGCCAGGACTTGGGAAGCAATCCCGTTTTTCAATAAATACACGGCAAAATAGCCATGGTCCGTCCCCACATCTGCCACCCGGTCGCCGGGGGCAATGAAGGACGCGCAGGCCAGCAGGCGTTTGGAAATGGGCAATTTCATGTATGATCCTCCATAAAAAAACCAGGGACCGCAGAAAAAACGGTTCCTGGTTTTCTTGCTATTTCTTACTTCTTTTCCAGCTCGGAAGCCTCATAAGCCTCCAGGAAGCGATTCAGCTGAGCCAGGAAGGGGTCACAGTCGATACCGTGAACCATGCAGGCCTCCTCAACGGTCTCGCCGCGGGAAGAGGGGCAGCCCAGGCAATGCATGCCGATTGCCATGAACAAAGGAGCAGCCTGAGGAGCTACATCCAGGATATCACCAATAATGGTATCTTTCTCGATCACAACAGCCATGATAAATGACCTCCTATTGTCAGTGGATTTCCCGTTTATTATACCCGGACAAAGTAAAAAAAACAAGAGCCAACTGCATACTCTGTCGAAAAAAGTTAAGATTTCTTTTTTCGGAAGGCCAGCTTATAGGCCAGAGGGTAGGCTGCCACGCTGAGAGCGGTTGCTGCAATCAGGTCCAGCGCAGAATGCTGCTTTACAAACACCGTGGAAATGGCTACCACAAAGGAACCGATCCAAATGGCTGCCTGCATCCAGAACTTTCTCAGTCTGGGACAGTTCCAGGCTGCGAACACCACGGCAAAGGAGCCAATGACATGAATGCTGGGGCAGACATTGGTATTGGTATCGTTCTGATACACCTGACTGACCGCCCAGGTAAAGAGATTGTCTCTGGGAAACTCCGTCACACGCAGATCCTGCCGGTTGGGGAAGAGTGCATAAAACAGCAAGGTAGAATACAGCGTAATTGCCAGAAACACCATGTACCGTTTAAAGCCCATGGGGTCCTTCCACGCCAGATAGGCCGCCATTCCCACCACCATAGGCATCCAGATCACATAAGGTACGACAAAGCCTTCCAAAAAAGGGATCTTGTCGTCCAGAGGGATATATGTAGAAAAACAGGCATCCGCCGGAACCAGCCATTCCACCAGATAGAAGGCTATGAAATAAATAATTAAGACCACACCGTACCAGAGGTGCCGATTTTCTTCTCTAAGCAGATACGGCTTTCTCGCCTGAGTTTGCATGTAGATAATTCCTCCCGATTTCAAGTTTACAAAGTTCCTTTATACCCGAAAAGCAGGAAAAAATCAAGATGCAGTTCCGATATTTAAAGGAGGCTTAATATTTCGGCAACGGTGCCCGGACCGGAGTTTGGGGCCGCCGGGGACTATTGGGCACCGAGCAGAGACGATACCGAAACCTGAGAGGCTAAAATCAGCTCACAGGTGCAGTTCGGAAACTGTTTTCCCAGCTCCTGATTGACGGTCTCAGAGACCTCTTGCAGCTGCTTTACCTCCAGAGAAGCTTCGGATATCTGAAAATAGATCGCAACCCACATATGACGCCCGGTTCTGGTGATATCAAAAAACACCGGTTCAAACCGGTTTTTTTCCAGGAGCTGTGTGCAGGTCTCTTTGATGGTCTCCACGGTTTGCTCATCGGGAGGGAACAGAAACACATCCTTTATGGCGCCTCCAAGCATTTTGATGCTTTCCGGGAGCATCAGTGCCATGACAGCTACAGCAACCACCTGGTCAAAGTATGGCGCAAGAAAGGCAATGGGCGTTTTCTCCAAAAATGTTGAGGCGAAAAACGCAATGGCCATTCCGGCGCTGTAGGCAATGTCCAGTTTCCACCCCAGAAGCTCTGCACGGACCGTGGGAGAGGACACCGACCGGTTCATTTTTTTCATAATCAGAAATACAACCACGCTGGCTGCTCCCAGAATCATTTGAAAGACAGATATCTCCCACCCGTCTACGGGATTGCCTCCCGAGAAAAGAGAGTCAATGACTTCTACGCCAACACCCATTGTGACGGACAGCATCATAAAGCCCTTTACGATCATAAAAATAGATTCTACCTGAAAATAGCCATAGGGGTGTTCCTCGGATATGGGTTTGTGGAACAGGGGCGTAAGGAACAGGATCAGCGCAATAAAAATCAGCTCTGTGGCGTCATAGACTGCATCCATCAGTACAGATTGGGAGTGGCTGAAAATAGAGAATATCAGCTCCGTGACAGCAAACAGAAGACCGCCTATAAAAGACAACATTAAAATCCGCTTTTCTCGTCGCTCACTAATCATAAGGATTCCACACGCCCCTTCTTTCGGATGGCTGTGGATATACCGCCAGGCCTTCGTCGGGACCTCTCTGTAACGCTTTGCATTTTTAATTCCTCCTTTTGTGTGTAAACCGTTCCGGTCCGAAAAAGTGTTTTACGGAACCTATTATAGCATAGAAAGAAGTCAAGTTGTGACGGATTTTTGAATCAAACCGGAAAACACAGGAATTTCTTCTCTCTTGGCATGATTGCTTATTTTTATATTGTGGTATTTGCTTTTTTATGGAAATGGTGCTAAAATGGCATGGAGCACCGTGGTAGTTTTAATAGAAACCGACATAATAAACCGGTAGTCTTACAATATGATATAAAGGAGTATTGAATTATGAAAACTGTCCCCGAACGTCTGGCAGCTCTGCGCGCTGCCATGGTACAGGCAGGCTGCGATGCCTACATCATGCCCAGCAGTGACCCCCACTCCAGCGAATACGCCCCCGGACACTATACCGCCTGGGAATACTTCTCCGGCTTTTCCTGTGAAAATGCCAATCTGGTGGTAACCACTGACGACGCCGCCATGTGGGTGGACGGCCGCTTCTTTGGGGCAGCCGATACAGCCCTGGCAGGCACCGGCATTGCCTCCATGCACATGGGCGTCAAGG
>JARIBV010000020.1 GCA_029257335.1 Faecousia sp. | reverse complement strand
TCTTCCTGATTCCTGCTAAAGTGATGCATGCCATCTGTCTTCAGAGCATAGTAGTAATAATCCGTTTCCTCCGGGTGAAGGGCCGCCCGCAGACTGTTGAGGCCGGGGTTTGAAATGGGGCCAATCGGAAGGCCGGGATTGATGTAGGTATTATACGGGCTATCGATCTTTGTATCTTCAATGGTCAGATTCGGTTTGCGCTCGCCCAAAGCATACTGGATTGTGGCATCGATATTAAGATATGCATAGTCCGGATTGGACAAACGATTGTAAATGACAGAAGCAATGGTAGCACTTTCACCGGAACCGGCGGTCTCACGCTCGATCATCGAAGCAACAATCACCACATCCCGCACCGTGAGAGCGTGCTTTTGAATGTAATCCTCGTCATAACCGGCAGATCTCAGCTTCTCAGCAAACCACACATTAAGCTTGTCCAAGTCTGCCCGAAGCGTCTCGTCAAATCGATTGTTGAAGTTCCGCAGCATCTTTCCAATGACACGGTCCGGATCATCCGGCTGATAGAATTCGTAGGTATCGGGGAACAGGAATCCTTCCAAACGGTTGGCACCGGCGCCATTGATATCGTTTAAGAATTCATAATCGTCGGGGCTCCATGCTGCGGCAGCCGTTTCCAGTTCCTCTACGGTACAGACTTTGTTCGCTTCCAGAAGTTCAAAAATCTGCCGGGTTTCAAAGCCTTCCGGAATCATGACCTCTACAATCGTCCGTTTGGAAGAATAACCGCTCATGGAATCAACCAGCGCATGATAGTCGTAGATGCTATTGAGCATGTACTCTCCTTCACTGATTTTTTCCCGGGCGCTTGTAATGTTGCAGTACATGTTAAACAGGAATGGATAGCGGATCAGTCCTGCATTTTCCAATTTCTTGGAAATATCATTCATTGTATCACTGTCAGAGATACTCACCTTAATTTCCTGTTCTGTTTTGGTCAGCGCCAGCACATCATCGGCCCACAGCCACAAAACCCGGGCAAGCGTGAGGCTCATGGCAATCACCAGTGCAGCCAAAACAATAGTACTGATGAAATGGGGAATTCCCAGCAAGCCGGCTCCCTTTTTCTTAATGGCTTTTCTGCGGGGAGAGCTGTCATCATCCGTTTCACCGGCATCCTGCTGGGAATCTGTGGATTCTTCCTCTTTGCTTTCTCCGGCTTCCTCAAAAGCCTGCTCGAACCCGTCTCCCAGGACATCCCGATACTCTTGGTCTCGAAACTCCTGTGGTGCTTCCTGCGCAGGAATGAGCGCATCATCCACGGTAATCTCCTGCGGTTCATCCGGCTGGAAATCTCCTTTGACTTCCTGCAAGAGACGCTCTATATCCCACATATCAGGATCGTCCAGGTCATACTCGCCCATGGCCTGCGCTTCCTCTTCGGGGGTCAGGTAATCGCCCGGAATGTCCAAATCCATATCCTGGCGGTCAAAATCTTCATTTTTTGGCATAGAATTGTCCTCCTGTACCGCCTGCCAGCGGTGTTGCATCAGCGAATTACGATTCCTTCACGCACTGCTGCCGCAGCCTCTTTGCCACGAAGCGCTGCAATCAGTTCCAGCCCAAATGCCACGGAGCATCCGGCGGAAGTGCCTGTAATGACGGTACCGTCTCGCACACTGGCTGCATCTGCTACCAGAATGGCATCTTTCATCTGTTCTGTCCAATGGGGGTCAGGATAGCAGGTCACATGCTTCTGATCTGTTATATGAAGTGACGCCAAAATAGCCGGGGCCGCACAAACGGCAGCTACAAATCGATTGTTTTCCCAGGAAAACCGAAGAATATCCAGAACTGCCTGGTTCTCTCTCAAGTTAGAAACCCCTACTTTGCCTCCGGGCAGAACGACCATCTCCAGATCCGTGAGATCCACCTGAGAAAGAGCGCAGTCGGCCTGAATCACGACTCCACGTGCACTGGGCACTGCCATTGACTCTGTCCCTACAAAGGACACTGCAACTCCTGCACGGCGCAGAAGATCGCAGGGGATCACCGCCTCCATCTCTTCAAATCCAGGTGCCAGCATTATATATACCATCCGTTATCCCTCCAGGCACTGTTTCACCAAACCATAGACTTCTTCATGGATTTCTTCGGGAGAGCGCATCACTCCGTCCGCAGCGCAGCTGATCACCTTCCAGCCATACGCCCCGGCTGCCTCCCGGCCGGTCTCCCGGCACAGGCGAAGATATTGCGTGTCCTTTTCGTGAATGTCGGCCTTTGTGTTGGTGTCCTGCTCTCTCTTTCGCATCATGGCTTCGGAAATTTCCGTCGGTACATCCAGATAGATCACCAAATCCGGCCGAGGCAGCCCCAAATGATCGAATTCAAACGCAGTAAGCCAGTGAAAGAATGTCCTGCGGTCGTTTCCTTTCAGCTTGGAGCCCTGATGGACTGCGTTGGAGGTAGTATAGCGATCCGAAAGCACCAGACCACCGTTTTCGTAGTAGCTTTGCCATACTTTCTTATAGGATGCGTACCGATCCACAGCATAGAACGAGGATGCAGCGTAAGCATTTACATCATCCGGTTTTTGTCCAAACTCACCGTTCAGATACATGCGAATCAGCGCAGAAGAAGGCTCCTGATACTGAGGAAATACCAGACGCTGGAACTGCTGCCCTTCCTCCTCCAAATGCCGGGTCAACAGCCGAAACTGGGTAGACTTGCCAGATCCATCCGTTCCTTCCAATACAATCAGCTTACCCATTTTTTACCTCCAGACGATGCTGCTTCTTGCAAGCCCGAATAAATTTGGGCAGGCGCATCATGCGGCCCAAGCGCTTAGGTTCCTTCATAAGACGGTAGAGCCACTCCAGATTGCACCGAATCATCCACTTGGGTGCTCGTTTTACATTTCCGGCAAAACCGTCCAGACTGCCCCCAAGGCCGATCATCAAGCCTACATCCAGCTCTTTCCGATGAGACGCCATAAACTTCTCTTGTTTGGGAGCCCCCAGGCAGACGAACAGCACATCGGGCTTCGCCGCATTGATTTTCTCAATGACTGGTTTCTCTTCGCTGAAGTAGCCGTCTGCTGTGCCGCAGATGACAAGGCCGGGATATTTCCGGCACAACTTCTCCCCTGCCAGCTCAGCCACACCGGGCTTACTGCCCAGAAGATAGAGCCTTCCCTGATTCTTGGCCAGGTGGGCCGCCATATGGTCTGCAAACTCGATTCCCGCCACCTTCTGCTTCAACGGGCGGTTTAAAATTTTCGCACCCATTACAACACCTGCGCCGTCAGGCAGCACCAGATCCGAACCATTTACAATGCTGCGGAAGGACTCGTCATGCATCGCCTCCCACGCTATTTCTGCATTAGGGGTCACACAATAGGCACCTGCGTGCTCTTTGATCAATTCTGCTCCCCGGGATACAGCTTCATCCATGGTAACGTTGTCGAACAACACACCCATGATATCAATTTTCAAAACAGAACACCTGCTCTTTCTGATGCCTACAAATTGGGCATCATATAACAGAGTACCATATTTTTTCCCATTTGTCCACCATTGCATGTGAATTTCCTGCACAGGAGCATACCTGGCGCATAAGATGTTTTGAAAGCAGTTGCTTTCTACTGTAAGGAGGGGTTCATATGTCTGAGCATTCGCACTGCCGCCCGGATGACCTGCGGGAGGCCATCAGCATCCATACGAAAAAAGTGACAGACAGCTGCAGAGATAAAGACTGCATCGAAGATCTCAGGGTCTATCTCACCAGGGAATCACAGACCATACTGGATGGGGCAGCAGGCGCCAAAGCACGAAGTGCAGAGCTTATCTACGCCTATATCGATGTTGAGCCTGTGTCATTCCACAGAAATCATTACTGCATCGACATCACATTCTACTACCGCATTTTGGCGGACACCGTTTCCGGCTGCGCACGCCCTGCCACTTTGTGCGGCCTTGCCGTTTTCTCCAAGCGGGCTATTCTCTGCGGAGAAGACAGCAGCGCAAAAATTTTCACCAGTGACACCGTTCTGGGAGATTCGGATGGCTTTACCCGTCGCTCCTTCAACCACCCCACTGCCGTTGTAGAGGTATTGGATCCCATAATCCTTTCCTCCAAGGTGCGGGATGTCTGTGATTGTTCCTGCTCTGACGGAAATATTGGGCAGCTTCCGGCAGGGATTCAGAAGGCTTTTGAGGAAGAGCTCGTGCTCTCCGGCGAAAAGCGCCGGCTGTATGTCACCTTGGGCCAGTTCTCAATCATTCGCCTGGAACGGGATGTGCAACTGGTGGTTCCTACACTAGAATGCGGCCTTCCCGCAAAAGAGTGCTGCGACAATCCCGGCTACGGTGAAGATCCCTGTGAAATGTTCTCACGCATCGAATTCCCTGCCAGGGAATTCTTCCCGAAGGGCTGTTCCGGACCTGATTGCGGCGGCAGCTGTCCTTGCGATGATAGCTGCGGCTACCGAACCACCTGCGAAAAGGACTAAATAAACAAGTGAGTCTGACGCGCTTTCCGTGTCAGACTCACTTTCATGTTACTCAATCTCTTCGCCTCTGAGAAGCTTCCAGGCCAGCATACCGTTAAGGTTGGCCTGCTCGCGCATATGGGCCAAAACCTCGTTTTCCACGGTGGAATCACTTACCGCCTTATCAATGCATCTGCACAGCGCCGCTGCATTTACCTCTTCCAGGCCAATATAATTTCTCTGGCCCAAATAGTCCATATATCCCTTCACTTTCGGATCATAGGCAATTCCCACCACAGGTGTTTTTTGTGCCGAAGCGAAAATCAGGGCGTGCAGCCGCATAGAAACCACCAGCTTCATATCCTGCATCAAGGCGCAGGCTACGCCGTTGTCCTCTATGGACGGCAGCACCACCTTGGGGCAGCGGAGAAGACCGGCGACCTGCTGTGTAATCTCCCTGTCCTTCGTTGGCTCCAGCTGGAAAAATACCGGTGTCATACCATATGTTTCATATACATATTCGGCAGCAGCCGCAAATTCATTGACCAGGTACCTGGTGGTTCCCCAGGGGCGCAGAGAGAACAGGCAATAAGTTCCATGCTCCGCAATGCCGATTTTGGTTCGGTACGCCTCATAGCTTTCCTGGCGGCTTTCCGATACCCTTTGCAGAAGTGCAGGATCTGCCGTGATTCGGACCAGCGGCTTATGGACTCCAAGTTCCTGCAATACCTCAGCAGATTCCGGATCTCGCAGCGCCACAAGGTCAACGCAGCGGTTGATGATCCTGGCTGTCAGCTTTCTGTTTTTCTCTCTGTGTATGGGGCCGATTCCGCAGCCGTACATCATCACCTTGCACCCGATCTTATGGGCTTTATAGATGCTGTAGAGGTAAAACAGCAGCGACCGCGTACTGGTAGCATCCTGAATCAGGCTGCCGCCGCCGCTAATGAAGAGCCGTGCCTTTTTCATTTCCTTTCGCATTTGTCTCCGGGAGAATGTATAGATGCTCCGCACATTTGTAACCAGTGCAGTCTTATTGGGCCTTTTTGACATGACGCAGACAGGCAAATCTTCATCCTCGCTGAGGAGCTGCTGGAGTATGGCTTCCAGAACACTTTCGTCTCCGATATTGCCTCTTCCGTAGGCACCGCAGATCAGAACGCCACCCTCTCCGTTGGGGCTTCTGTGGTAGCGGCGAATAACCTTGTCATAGATTTCTTCCTGTGTGCGGACTGTGGCCTCCACGGAAAACTCTTTTCGTACCTTCTCAAAAATGGCCAGGCCCAGCCGCTCTCTCAGCGATCGATCCCCTGCCACCTGCACCATTCGCTGTGCAATGGAATCCACATCTCCGGGGGTTACCAGGAAACCTGTTTCCCCGTCCACTACAATCGTAGGCACAGCACCTACTTTGGTCGCAATGGTGGCGCAGTGCATCCGTGCACCTTCCGGAATGGCATACGGAAGGCCCTCAGACAGAGAGGTCAGCATGTTCACATCGATTGCATTGTAATAGCTGTCTGTGTCAGAAACCCAGCCCAGGAATTTTACCGTTTCAGTCGGACACAGCTCCTTTGCCAGCTGCTCCAGCTCCTTGCGCTGTTCTCCGTCTCCTGCAATGGCCAGACGAATCTTGGGATTTTTGGCCACCGCCTTTGAAAAGGCACGGATCAAGGTCCCCATATCCTTTACGGGAGAAATCCGTGCCGCAATGCCGAATACCACAGAATCCTGCTCCAGCGGCAGGCCATGGTCTTTCCAATACTGTTCTCTTGTCACATTCGCATGGATGTGAGAAAAATCTACGCCATTGTTGATGATAAATGTGCGGCTTGGATCCCGGCCGGCCTCCACCTGCATATCCCGCAGCTGCTTCGACACGCAGACCCAGCCGTCCATATGACGAAGTGCCCGGCGGTTTGCCGCTCCATAGGTAAGATTGCTGAAGGGTCTTCCCAGATAGTCCAATCGCGGATCACTGTGGACCGTGGTAATCAAAGGTATATGAAGTCTCTTTTTTAAAAGGCAGCCCACCAAGTTCGCACGAGAACCGTGGCAGTGCACCAAATCCACCTGTTCTGTATCGATCAATTCTTCCAGTTTGCAGCAAATGCGCCGGAAATTCTGACCGGGCAGAATTTGGGTGGGAATTCCCATTTTTCTGGCGTCTTGCGCAAACTCCCCTTCCATAAAGCAGACGAGGTGCACCGCATGTTTTTCTTTTAATCCTCCCAGCAGAGACAATACGTGGGTTTTGGCACCGCCGACATCGCCGCCTGAAATCAAATGAATTACTTTCATTGCTACTCTCCTGCCCGACTTAGTCCTGCAAAAGGCGACGACGAGCCAGGTTGATGGTCCCTTCCTGCATGTGGCTGATCCAGGACAAGCTCTTGCCGCAGCCATACGCCACACAGGAATCTGCATCGTCTGCCAGGTTGCAGGCAAACTCCGTACGCTCCCGAATCAACTGGGTCATTCCGTAAATCTGACTGCCGCCTCCTGTAAGTGTAATTCCGTTTCTGGAAATATCCGCCACCAGTTCCGGGGAGGTCTGTTCCAGAATGCTGAAGATCTGATCCGTAATCTGTTTTGCAGGTCGCTTCAGCGCCTCAAACATTTCCATAGAATCAATGGTCACTTCCTTGGGAAGCCCGGTCTTTAGATCCCGGCCTTTTACGGTCACTGCGGTATTGGCAGGTCTGGGGTAGACACAGCCAATGGTAATCTTGATTTCTTCCGCAGTGGTCTCCCCGATCAAGGTATTGTGCTTTCTGCGGACATATCGGATAATGGCCTCATCAAATGCGTCTCCCGCTGTTTTGACGGAAGCAGACACTGCCACTCCATTCATGGTGAGAACAGCCACATCTGTGGTACCTGCACCAATGTCCACCACCATGTGTCCCTCGGGACCGGAGATGTCCAATCCCGCTCCCAGCGCTGCGGCCAGTGGCTCCTCGATCAGATAAACTCTTCGTGCACCTGCCTCCATGGCCGCATTGATGACCGCTCGCTCTTCCACCTCTGTAATGCTGCTGGGGACACTGACCACAACTCTCGGCTTTAGTAATGCATGCCGG
>JARIBV010000070.1 GCA_029257335.1 Faecousia sp. | reverse complement strand
CCTGACCATGTTGGAGGTCAAGGGTCTGGCTGTGCGGCATCCTGGCAAATACTATTCCCGGCCGAGGAAATAAGGCTGGGAAGTGTTGTGTGGAGGATTTCATGGCAAAAGAAACAGCACCGAATTTGGTAATTGTGGAGTCGCCTTCCAAGGCGAAGACCATTGGAAAATATTTGGGTCCTGACTATGTGGTGAAGGCCTGTATGGGCCATCTGCGGGACCTGCCTAAGAGCAAGATGGGCGTGGATCTGGAAAATGATGATTTTACCCCGGTGTACAAGCCTGTGCCCGGCAAGGAAGATATCATCAATGACCTGAAAAAATCTGCGGAGAAATCCCAGATCGTCTATCTCGCAACGGACCCGGACCGGGAGGGAGAGGCCATTTCCTGGCACTTGAAGGAGCTCTTCCATCTCCCGGAGGAAAAGACACGCCGGGTCACCTTTAATGAAATCACAAAAAATGTGGTAAATAACGCCATTGCCCATCCCCGCGCCATTGACTATGATCTGGTGGATGCCCAGCAGGCCCGCCGGATTTTGGACCGGATCGTGGGATATCAGCTGAGCCCGCTGCTCTGGAAGAAGGTCCGCAGAGGCCTTTCCGCCGGCCGGGTCCAGTCCGTGGCAACCCGTCTGGTGGTGGAGCGGGAAAATGAGATCCGTGCCTTTGAACCCAAGGAGTATTGGTCCCTGGAGGTCATGCTGGACCGGATCGGAAAGCCCGGTTCCTTCTTGGCCCGGTATCACGGAGAGGGGAAAAAGCGGGAACTGGGCAATGAGGCGGAGACGGATCAGATCATTGCGGATATTACGGGAAAGACCTTTACGGTCACCAATGTGAAAAAGACGGAGAAAAAGCGCTCTGCCGCACCTCCCTTCACCACCTCCACCTTACAGCAGGAGGCTTCCCGAAAGCTGAACATGACGCCTAAGCGTACCATGGCCATTGCCCAGCAGCTGTATGAAGGCGTGGACATTGCAGGGGAGGGGACTACAGGTTTGATTACCTACATGCGTACCGACTCTCTGCGCCTTTCGGACGAAGCTCTGAATGCGGCCAAGGATTTTATCTGCAACCGCTATGGTGAGCGCTACTACTATGGACAGCCCCACCATTTCAAAACAAAATCCGGGGCCCAGGATGCCCACGAAGCCATCCGTCCCACCCATGTGGAGCTGGACCCTGAAACCATTCAAGGCTCGCTGTCCAAGGACCAGTACCGGCTGTATAAGCTGATCTGGAGCCGTTTCCTGGCCTGCCAGATGGCAAATGCCATGTATGACACGGTTTCCATCGACACGGAGTGCGAGGGCCACATCTTTAAATCTTCTCACCAGAGCCTCCGCTTCCCCGGCTTTATCGCCGTCTATGAGGAGGGCAAGGACGAAGAAGGGGACGCAGTGGGTTCTCCTCTGCCGGATCTGCAAACCGGAGACGCGGCCGGCATCCATTCCATGGACAAGCAGCAGCATTTTACCCAGCCCCCCGCAAGATATACGGAGGCGACCTTGGTCAAGGCCATGGAAGAAAAGGGCGTGGGCCGTCCGTCTACCTATGCTTCCATCGTCTCTACCATTCAGGAGCGGGACTATGTGCTGAAAACCGATAAGAGACTGGCCCCGACCCCCCTTGGTGAGGTGGTGACCGGCCTTATGGTGGACCGCTTCAATGATATCATTGATGTGGAATTCACCGCCAATATGGAAAACCGTCTGGACGATGTGGAAGCCGGCAAGCGCCAGTGGAAGGATGTTCTGCGGGACTTTTACAAGGGCTTCCATCAGGAAATGCTGGATGCGGAAGAGGCCCTCAAGGACACCCGGCTCAAGGTGCCGGATGAACCCACAGACGAGATTTGCGAAGTCTGCGGACGGAATATGGTCATTAAAATGGGTCGGTTTGGCCGGTTCCTGGCCTGTCCCGGTTTCCCTGAGTGTACCAACACCAAGCCCATTGTGGAGCGTATGCCGGGCAGATGCCCCAAGTGCGGCAGCGGTATGCTGAAGCGAAAGTCCAAGAAGGGCCATGCCTACTTTGCCTGTGAGCGCGGTGCGGAGTGTGGCTTTATGACCTGGGACGCACCCACGGAATTTGACTGCCCATCCTGCGGACAGACGATGTTCAAAAAATCCGGAAGAGGCCGCATGAAGCCCTTCTGCATCAATGAGGCCTGCCCCAACTTCCTGCCGGAGGATCAGAGAGGCTACCGCAAAAAAGCCGCCGATCCGGAAAAGACGGAAGAGACCACCCAGGAAGCGGAGCAGAAGCAGGAGAAAAAGGCCGCCCCCAAAAAGACGGAGACAAAGACAAAATCCGCCGCAAAGACCTCCGGCAAGACCACAAAGACCTCCAAAAAGAAGGTGGAGCCCAATGAATAATGTAACTGTAATCGGCGCCGGCCTGGCCGGCAGTGAGGCTGCATGGCAGCTGGCAAAGCGGGGGATCCCTGTGACGCTGGTAGAGATGAAACCGGAAAAGATGACCCCTGCCCACCACAGCCCTGAGTTTGCCGAATTGGTCTGCTCCAACTCCCTTCGTGGGGATCGGCTGGAAAATGCAGTGGGCCTGTTGAAAGAAGAACTGCGGCATCTGGACAGCCTCATTATGACCTGCGCAGACGAGACCCGGGTGGAAGCAGGAGGATGCCTTGCGGTAGACCGCCATGGATTCTCTCAGCTGGTGACCAAGAAGCTCAAAGAGCATCCCCTGATTACGGTGGAGTCCCGGGAAGTGACGAAGGTGCCGGAAGGCCCCGTGATCGTCGCTACCGGTCCTCTGACCTCGGATGCGCTGTCGGACGCCATCGGCACCTATTTTGGAGAAGGGGAGTATCTCCATTTCTTTGACGCAGCGGCTCCTCTTGTGACCTTTGACTCGGTAGACATGACGCAAGCCTGGTTTGCTTCCCGGTATGACAGGGGCAGTGCGGACTATATCAACTGCGCCATGAACAAAGAGCAGTATGACGCATTCTATCAGGAGCTGATTGCCGCCCAGGAAGCGGAGGTTCATGGCTTTGAGGACCGGAATGTGTTTGAAGGCTGCATGCCTGTGGAAGTCATGGCCCGCCGTGGCTATGACACCCTGCGCTATGGTCCTTTGAAGCCCGTGGGCCTGAAAGACCCCAAAACCGGGAAGGATGCCTTTGCCGTGGTGCAGCTGCGCCGTGACAATGCCAATGGCTCTGTGTACAATCTGGTAGGGTTTCAGACCCACCTGAAATTCCCGGAGCAAAAGCGGGTATTTTCTATGATCCCCGCTCTGAAAAATGCGGAGTTTGTCCGCTATGGCGTGATGCACCGCAATACCTTTATGAACTCCCCGAAGCTTCTGGATCGGTTCTATGCAGACCGCCGCAATCCCCTGGTGGCTTTTGCAGGACAGATGACCGGAGTGGAGGGGTATGTGGAGTCTACAGCCTCCGGCTGCCTTGCAGCCATTGCCATGGCAGCCAAGGTGCAGGGAAGGGAAATTCCCCTGTTTCCCAAGGAAACTGCCATTGGTGCTCTGGCTTTGTATATCAGTGACGAGACTGTAAAGGACTTCCAGCCTATGAATGTGAATTTTGGAATTATTTCTTCCCTGGAGCGCCGGGTGAAAGGAAAGGCCCAGAAGAATCTGGCCATTGCCCAGCGGGCTTTGGAATCTCTGGACCATGTGATTCAGCAAGGAATTTGAAAGAAAGAGGAGGTAGCACCATGAAAGTGATTCTCGATGCAATGGGTGGTGATCTGGCACCGGAGGCAGCAGTTCTGGGTGCTCTGGAGGCCCACCGGGAATTCGGTACGGAGATCACCCTGGTTGGCCGTGGAGAGGAAATTTTGAAGGTGTTGGGCAAGCACAATATTAAGGATCTGCCTGAGGGCTTGGAAATTGCTAACGCCGAAGATGTGGTGGATATGCACGACGACCCCACTTCGATCATTCACAAGAGAAAGAATTCTTCAATGGTGGTGGGCCTCAAGATGCTGGCAGACGGGCAGGCGGATGCCTTCATTTCCGCCGGAAATACCGGCGCACTCCTTACCGGCGCAACCCTTTTGGTAAGACGGGTGAAGGGCGTCCGCCGAGGTGCGTTTTGCCCTCTGATCCCCAACAAGGCAGGGGGAAAGACCCTGATTATTGACTGCGGTGCCAATGTGGAGTGCACAGCCGAGTTTTTGCTCCAGTTTGGAATCATCGGCTCTGTCTATGCCAAAAAGTCCATGGGAGTCTCCAATCCCAAGGTGGGCCTGCTCAACAACGGCACCGAAGATTCCAAGGGAACGCCCCTGCAAAAGGAGGCCTATGGCCTTTTGATGCAGGCAAAGGAAGCCGGCGTTCTAAACTTTGTGGGCAATGTGGAGGCCAGAGATGTGCCTCTCGGTGCTGTGGATGTGGTGGTCTGCGACGGCTTTGCAGGCAATGTCCTGCTGAAGTCCATTGAAGGCACCGCCCAGTTCCTCGGCTCTGCCATGAAGAAAATGTTCACCAAAAGCTGGAAAAGCAAGCTGGGATATCTTCTGTGCAAGTCCGGTGCCAATGAGATCAAGTCCATGATGGACTATCGGGAGGTAGGCGGCACGGAGATCCTGGGTGTTCGTAAGCCTGTCATCAAGGCCCATGGCTCTTCCGATGCACGGGCCTTCCGCAGCGCCATCCGGCAGGCCGAAACAGCAGCCAAGCTCAATACTGCACTGGAACTGGAAGCAGCGTTGCAGCAAATTTCCGCACTAAAGGAGCAGGTTTCCCATGATTAAAGATTTAGAGCATGCATTGGGATATCATTTCCATAATATCACCCTGCTGCAAAATGCCCTGACCCATAGCTCCTACGCCAACGAACGCTGGAGAGACAGTCTTGCCAGCAACGAGCGACTGGAATTTCTGGGGGACTCCATTCTGGGCATGATTACCGCCGAGCATTTATATCGTACCTTTCCCCAGCGTCCGGAGGGAGAACTGACCCGCATCCGGGCAGATCTGGTTTGTGAGACCAGCCTGGCCAGGGTGGCCAACCGGCTGGGACTGGGCGAATATCTCCTGCTGGGTCACGGAGAGGACCAGGGAGGCGGCAGAAAGCGCAACAGCATCCTGGCCGATGCGGTGGAGTCTGTTCTGGCGGCTGCCTATCTGGACGGTGGCTTTGAGGCAGCTTCGGATTTGGTGCACCGCTTTATTCTTGCAGACATTCCCGCGGAACAGCCCCGCAATGTGGACTATAAGACCAAGCTTCAGGAGCTGGTACAGCAGCGGAAGAATCAGGTGATTCACTATGAGCTTACCGCACAGTCCGGCCCGGATCATGCCAAGGAGTTTTGGGTAGAAGTCCGGCTAAACGGCGAAGTGGTAGGCAACGGCGTTGGTAGCAGTAAAAAGCGCGCGGAGCAGGATGCCGCCAGAGTGGCGATTCAAAAGCTGTTTCCCAGGGAAGCTTAAAAACATAAGAGAAATTCAAAAGGGCCCGATGCGTTTGCATCGGGCCCTTTTGCCTGATTATAATGCCTCAGCTTACGCTTTGGAGTTCCAGACCTTAGCGGCGTTTTCTTCTGCGAATTGTCTGCTGTACAGGTCGTGGTAGTATCCTCCCTTTTGCAGAAGTTCCAGGTGCTTGCCCTGCTCTACGATTTTTCCGTCCTTCACCACCAGAATGAGATCTGCTTTGCGGATGGTACTCAGCCGGTGGGCGATGAGGAAAGAAGTTCTGTCCTGCAACAGATGGTCAACGGCGGCCTGAATCAGCTGCTCTGTTTGGGTATCAATGGAAGCAGTAGCTTCGTCCAGAACAAAAATCCTGGGGTCCGCCAGCACGGCTCTGGCAAAGGAAATAAGCTGTTTTTCTCCGGTAGAGAGTCGGTCGCCGCCTTCCCCAACATCACTGTCCCATCCTTTGTCCAGTTTCTCGATGACCTGGTGGGCAGAGACCGCTCTGGCGGCGGCCTCCAGCTCCTCCTGAGTGGCATTCAGCCGGCCGTATCGGATATTTTCCCGAACGGTGCCGGAAAACAGATGAGGATTTTGCAGCACATAGCCGATGTTGGAATGGAGCCAAAGCTGACTTCTCTGCCGATAATCCCTGCCGTCAATGAGGATCTGGCCTTCGGTAGGCTCGAAGAAGCGGCAGGCCAGATTAACAAGAGTGCTTTTCCCCGCTCCGGTTTCGCCTACAATGGCCACGGTGGTGCCGGCCGGAATGTGAAGAGAGAAATGCTCCAGTACATTTTCGCCTCCGTCAGGATAGCGGAAGGTCACATCCCGAAACTCGATTTCGCCCCGGATGGGTTCCCAGTTTTCCTTTTTGGGATGGAAGGCGTCGCCGTATTTCTCAATGACCTCCGGGCTGTCCTGAATCTGAGGCTCCTGATCCATGAGACCGGTGACACGCTCAATGGAGGCTTGCAGAGAAATGAAGTCTGCGATATTGGCAGCGGTCATCTGAATGGGCTCAAAGATGCCCACCGCATAGGTGATGAAGGTGGACAGAGTGGCGATTTTCAGAACGTTGTCTACCACCATGGTGCCGCCTCGCAGCAGCACCACCGCCACAGCTACGGTGGAGAAGAAGAGCACCAGAGGAATATAGATCGCATTGAGCCGGGCGGCCCGGATGCCGGACACTTTCATTCTTTCCGTCAGAGTGCGGAAAGAATCGGTGTTGCGGTCTTCAATGACCAGGGTCTTGGAGGTTTTTGCTCCCGTGATGCCTTCATTGAAGGAACCTGTGATCTTGGAATTCAGCTTTCGGATTTTTCGGTTCCAGTGCAGGATCTTGTCTTCAAAGTACCATGTCAAAATGGAAATGACGGGAATGATGGTGGCCACCACAAGAGCAAGCTTCCAGTTCAGCAGGAACATGGACACGAAGCTGCCGCATACATAG
The DNA here is from genome assembly GCA_029257335.1 of Faecousia sp. Classification (GTDB taxonomy): domain Bacteria; phylum Bacillota; class Clostridia; order Oscillospirales; family Oscillospiraceae; genus Faecousia. The sequence continues at coordinate 17,220 of JARIBV010000070.1, read as the reverse complement.
AACAAAGCCCAGAGAATATCCGTAAAATTCCAGGCAACCATGCTGGCGATGCGGTTGGTATCGCTCATCACCCGGGAGAGGAGATAGCCCACGGGAGTGGTATTGTAGAAGGAGAAAGACAGGGTTTGCAGATGGCCAAACAGGTCTCTTCTCATATCTTTTCCCAGATTCATTTCGATGTGCATGGAGTTTCGGCTGAATCCGATGACGGACAGAGACTGAATCAGGATCACCAGAAGGTAAATACAGCCGTAGGGAAGAAGGCCGGAGACAGTGTTATCCTCAATAAAATGATCAATGGCATACCGCTGGAACAGGGGCAGTATCACATCGATAGAGGCGCACAGCCCGTTCAGAAGCAGCATGGAAAGGAAAACACGCTTATACCGGGCAAGAAAGGGAAAAAGGCGTTTCCAGATTTTAAAATCAAAGGATTTTTTGTATTCCTGTTCATCGATGGAATCCATTATGCCATTCCTCCTTTTGAGATGAGCGTTCTGTCATCGCTGCTCATCTGAATGTCATAGATTTCTTTGTAAATACCGGGCTTCTGGATGAGCTGGGCATGGGTGCCAATGGCGGCCACCCTGCCGTGATCCAGGACCAGGATCTGGTCTGCCTGCATAAGGGTTGTAATGCGGTGAGAAATCAAAATGGTCGTGGTCTTTCCGAGGGTATCGTGCAGAGCCTGACGAATTTTGGTGTCGGTTTCCGCATCCACGGCAGACAGAGAATCGTCAAAGATCATGACGGGGGCCTTGCCCATAAGGGTCCGTGCAATGGCAACTCTCTGTTTTTGACCGCCGGACAGTGTAACGCCCCGCTCGCCTACAACGGTATCATAGCCCAGAGGGAATTCCTGAATGGCATCATCCACACAGGCGATGGAGGCGGCCTCTCGGACCTGCACCAAATCGGCCCCGGGTCTCATGGCGGAGATGTTTTCCCGAATGGTTTGGGAAAACAGGAAGGGCTCCTGAAGCACCAGACCGATGTTTTTGCGAAGATGACTGCGCTGGAAGTTCCGAATGTCCGTGCCGCCGATGGTGATGGTGCCCTGATTTGGCTTTAACTCATAGAGCCTGTCCAGCAGGTGAACCAGGGTGCTTTTGCCGGAGCCGGTACCGCCCAGAATGGCGAAGGTGGAGCCCTCCGGAATGGTGAAGGAAACATCTTGCAGCACATTCTGCTCTTCATACCCGAAGGTTACATGGTCAAACACAATATCGCCTGCGACCGGAAAGGGCATTGCGTCTTTCCGGTCGGTTTCTTCCGGTGCATGGAGAATATAGCCCACACGATCGATGGAGACACCGGCCTTGCTCATTTCCGACAACACCCGTCCCAGAGAACGAACAGGCCAGGCAAGCGCTTCATTGTAAGTCACAAAGGCAATGAAGGCGCCCAGGGTCATGCCGCCGTTTACGGTTTCCGCCACGCCCACCACAATAATTACCATGGTTTGCAGGCTGGTAAGCAAAGTGCCGGAGGCCCAGTATACGGCAAGAAGTTTTCCGAGGCGGATCCAAAGATTGGAAAAATAGTTGTTCTTTTGGGCAAACCGCTGGACCTCGTACTGCTCCCGGCCAAAGGCACGGACCACCCGAACACCGGTGAGGTTTTCCTGGGCGCAGGTGGTGAGATCGCCTTCCGCCTCGTCTGCCGCCTGGAATCGGGAAGAAATGTTCTTATAGAAAATCCCGGAGGACAGGCCTACAATGGGGATGAACAGCAGAGCCACCAGGGCCAGCTTTACATTCATGGTGAACATGATGGAAAGATAGAGAATGATTACAAATACCGTCCGCACCACTTCCACAAGCTGGTTGCAGACGAAGTTCCGGATGACATCAACATCAGAGGTACACCGCTGAATCATATCACCGGTGGAATGGGCCGTGTGCCAGTCATAGCTCAGGTGCTGAATGTGGCGAAACAGGTCATCGCGGATATGCTTGACAAAGCCTTCGGAACCTTTGGACAGATTGACACGCTGACCATAGTTGAACAGGCCCCGCAGAAGGGCCAGGACCAGCACGGCTCCGGCGGCAAACCATAGGGCCTGCCCCGGGTTTTCCTGAAGGAATTTCACAGGCAGGATGGATTCCAGAATTTTGGGGACGGCTGATGCATCGGACTTCAGCACGGTGTCCACGGTGATGCGGATGACCTGAGGGGTCAGGGAATGAAATGCCATGGTCAGGCAGGCACAGACCAGGGCGGCAATAAAGAACTTCATACATCCCTTTAGGTACCGCAGGATCAACCGGACCTTTTGCTGCCGGGACAGTTTGAATTGGGGCTGCATATGGGTTTTTCCTCCTTTTGTATAGATGCAAAAAAAGCACACCCTCCGCAGAAGGTGTGCTTAAAAGCCGCAATAAAACCCCAGAAATTCCTAGGGATTCCCGGTTTGGGCGCACAAAACTTCTGCATGATGGGGAAAGGTTACGAAATCGATATGGATGTTCTTCATTTTGTGCGCCTCCTTTCAAATTAAAATGTTACAACGGGAGTATAACAGGATTGGAATGTTTTGTCAAGCGCAATTGTGAAACGGACAGATATGAAAAAATCCGGTTCACTTTTCGTGGTGAAGCGGGGAAATTGCTTGCAATCAGCCGGTAAAATTGGTATAATGAACTGATTCTTAAAATTTAGAAATGGCGAGGTCCCATTGTGTATTTAAAATCACTGGAAATTCAGGGCTTTAAGTCCTTTCCCGATAAGACCACGGTTCAGTTTGGCAGTGACATTACTGCAATCGTCGGCCCCAACGGAAGTGGTAAATCGAATATATCAGATGCAATCCTTTGGGTCATGGGAGAACAGAGCACCAAGACCCTCCGCGGCGCCAAAATGGAGGATGTCATTTTCGGCGGTACGGAGAAGCGGGCCCCCGTGGGCTTTGCAGAGGCAACGCTTACCCTGGACAACCGGGATAGAGCGCTTTCTTATGATGCAGATGAAGTAATGGTCACCCGGCGGTATTATCGTTCCGGTGACAGTGAATTCTATATCAACAAGCAATCTGCCAGACTGCGGGATATCCATGAAATGTTTATGGACACGGGTCTGGGCCGGGAAGGATACTCCAATGTCAGCCAAGGCCGCATTGATGAGATCCTGGCGGTCAAGAGTACGGACCGGCGGGAGGTCTTTGAAGAGGCTGCGGGTATTTCCAAATACCGCCACCGGAAGGAAGAGACCGAACGGAAACTGGCAGGAACCCAGGACAATCTCCTGCGCATCGGTGATAAGATCTCCGAGCTGGAGATGCAGGTGGAGCCGCTTCGGATCCAGGCGGAGAAGGCAAAGAAATATCTGACCTATAAAGGGGAGCTTCGTGGTCTGGAAATCGCCGTATGGCTGGAAAATCTGGAAAAGATCGCCGCCGCGGCGAAGAAGGCGGAGGAGGACTATGCTTCTTCTTCCTTTGTACTGGAACAGGAACGGGCCGCCTTAGACGAGCTTTATCGGCAGGTGGAAACCCTGACCCAGTCCCTGCGGGAAAAGGATGTGGAGCTGGAGGCAGGCCGTACTTTGGCAGGTACCCTGGAGGCCCAGGCCCGGCAGGTGGAGGGGCAGATCGCAGTCATCACCGGAAGCATCCGGAATAATGACCAGAATGTGGCCCGCATCCGGGAGGAACTGAGCCAGCAGGAGGGAAGAAGCTCCGGCATTGTGACCCAGATTGCAGACAGTGAGAGCAGAATGCAGACCATTGATGCGGAGCTTGCAGCTGCCAACAAAGAGCTTGCACAGGTGCAGGAAAAGGTGCAGCTTCTCACCGCAAACGCCGAGGGCATCACCAAACGCCATCTGGAGCTTCGCAGCAGACAGTCCGGACTTATGGCGGACATTGCAGGCAAGCAGGCAGATGTGGCTGCGCTGGAGGCCTCCTATACCCAGGCCCAGAGCCGAATGGAGGAAGTGAGCGGAGATTTGTCCGCAGGAAAGGATCGGCTGGCAAAGGCGCAAGAGGATCTGGCCGGCTGTACGGCTGCGCTGAAAGAGGCCAGAAACCGTGTCCAATCCGCTAATAATACGATTTCCGGGTATGCCGTGCGCCAGGAGGGGAGACTTCGCAAGCGGGACGGGCTGGTCCAGGAGCTGCAAAACACCACCGGGCAGCTGGAAGCGGTCAGCGCCAAGGCCAGAGTTTACAAGGCCATGGAGATGGACTTTGAAAACTATAACAAGTCCGTCCGGGCCATTATGAACGAAAGCAAGCGGGGAAGCCTGCAAAATATCCATGGGCCTGTGTCCCGCCTCATCCATACGGAGGACGCCTTTACCACGGCAATCGAAATTGCCCTTGGTGCAGCCATGCAGCAGATCGTTGTGGGCAACGAACAGGACGCCAAGGCTGCCATTGGATTTTTGAAGCGGACAGGGGGCGGTCGTGCAACCTTTTTGCCGCTGTCCACCATTACGGGCAGAAGCTTGCAGGAAAACGGGGTCGAGCAGTGCCGTGGCTTTGTGGGAATTGCTTCCCACCTGGTGCGCTGTGCGGACACCTATCGCCCCATTCTGGAAAATCTTCTGGGCAGGATCGTGATTGTGGAGGACATGGACTGCGCCATTGCCATGGCCCAGCGATACCGCAGCCGATTCAAGATCGTCACGCTGGACGGTCAGGTTATGAACCCCGGCGGCTCCATGACCGGTGGCTCCGTGGCCAAAGAGGCGGGAATTCTTTCCAGAGCCAACGAACTCAAACGCCTGATGACCCAGGAAAAGTCCCTGAAGGAACGGCAGGAAACACTCCGGCAGGATCTTCAGGAGGCCCAGCGGGCATTGGACGAAAGTCAGTTTGAAATCACCGTTGCAAATGAGCAGCTCCGTGCAGCAGAGGACGAGGTGCTTCGACTCACAGGAGAGGAGAAGCAGCATACGGTTTTGCTTCAGGCCCTTACGGATGCCTCAGAGTCTGCAACAAGAGAGTCAGAGTCCCTGGAAAGCCGGATTCAGGCCGACAGAAAACGGGCTGCCACCATTCGGGGAGAATTGGAAACTCTTCGCTACCAGCTGAAGGATACGGAAGATACGCTGGAATTTTTGAGCAAGGATCAGACCGACACCACCAGGCAGTCTGAAGATCTGATGGCCCAGATCACCGCAAAGAAAACGGACATCGCAGCTCTGGAAGCAGAAAAGCGATCTGCTGCGGAGAATATCCGGCGGCTGTCCTCCCTGCGCGATGCCATGGAGGGGGATCGGTCACAGAAGCAGGTGCTTTTGAACACCTATGAGGAGGACACCAAACGCCTGAATGGAGAAATCCGGACGCTTCAGGCGCAAAAGACAGAAAATGACGCTGCCGCAGAAGAGCATGGCAAAAAGCTTGCCTGCCTCATGGACAGCCGGGCCAAACTGGAAGCCAACAAGACCAGAGCAGAGCGGGAGACTCAGGAAAAGAACAAAAGCCTCATTACCATGGAGCGGGCCTGTGCACTTTTGGAGCAGAAGAAAGTGACCACCGCTCTGGAAGAGCGGCAGGTTATCGACCGCCTTTGGGACAATTACGGTCTCACTCCTTCCACTGCTGCCCCGGAGCGGGCGGAGCTGGAATCCGTGGCCGCCGGAAATCGCCGCATTGCCGAGCTGAAACGGAAGATCGCCTCGTTGGGTACGCCCAATCTGGGCGCCATTGAGGAGTATGACCGGGTCAATGAACGCTACGCCTATCTGACCTCCCAGCGTGACGACGTTCTGACGGCGAAGCGGGAGTTGGAAACCATCATCCGCAACATCACGGAGGAAATGACTTCCATTTTCGTGACGGAGTTCCAAAAGATCGACCAGTACTTCCAGCAGACCTTTATAGAGATGTTTGGAGGGGGAAAGGGTGCTTTGATTCTGGAAGACCCGGAAAATCCTCTGACCTGCGGCATTGAGATCCGAGTGCAGCCCCCCGGAAAGCAGCTGAAAACCATTACCCTTCTGTCCGGCGGTGAGAAGGCCTTTGTGGCCATTGCGCTGTACTTTGCGATTTTGAAGGTGCGCCCCACACCCTTCTGTATGCTCGACGAGATCGACGCTGCACTGGATGACCGAAATGTGGAGCGATACGCAAAATATTTGCATCATTTGTGTCAGAAAACCCAGTTTATCGTCATTACCCACCGCCGTGGCACCATGGAAATGGCAGATGTGCTCTATGGTGTCACCATGCAGGAGCAGGGCGTGTCCAAGATCCTGCATATGGATCTGAACCAGATGGAACGGGAACTGGGAATTACAGAATAAAGGAGAAAGAAGTATGGGTTTTTTCAGTAAGCTGAAGGAAAGCATGGGCCGGGGCCGCAAGTCCGACAATGAGCAGGACCTTGCGCAAATCCAGCCGGAGAATGAAGAAGTCCAGGAAGAAGAACTGGAGCCGGACACACCGGAAGAGATTGCCCCCCAGGAAAACGACCGGCCTCTGACCCGGGAGCTTGAGCAGGAAGAATCTGCCCAGGAAGAACCCGCCCAGGAAGAGCCGGTTCAGGAAGAGCCTGTGCAGGAAGCTTCCGTGGAAGAAGAGGAAGAAACCGAAGAGCAGGAGCCGGAAGAAGAGATTGCCCGGGAAGGGATTCCTGAGGAAGTCAGTTTCCCGGAACCTCAGCAGGAAGAAGCGTCTGCACCCGGGGAAAAGAAGCAGGGCTTCTTCAGCAAAATCAAGGAAGGCCTGACCAAAACCAGAAAGGCCATGGCCAATACTCTGGGCAGCGTGTTTTCCGGCTTTTCCAGCCTGGATGATGATTTTTATGACGAGCTGGAGGAATGCCTGATCCTGGCAGATCTGGGGGTGGAGACTTCCGGCAAGGCGGTGGAGGCCCTTCGCCGCCGTGTGAAGGAGGACCACCTGAAAGAGCCTGAGCAGGCCAAGCAGGCCCTGAAGGAAATCCTGGTGGACATGCTGAATGTGGGTGACACCAGACTCCGTCTGAATACCAAGCCCTCTGTGATCCTGGTGATCGGCGTCAATGGCGTGGGAAAAACCACCACCATTGGAAAGCTTGCAAAGCAGATGGCAGACGACGGTAAAAAGGTCCTGATGTGTGCCGGCGATACCTTCCGTGCCGCCGCTGCGGACCAGCTGGAGATCTGGGCCAAGCGCACCGGTGCGGACATTGTGCGTCAGGACGAAGGCGCCGATCCTGCCTCTGTGGTGTTTGACGGCATTCAGGCAGCCAAGGCCCGTGGGGCAGATGTGATCCTCTGCGACACCGCCGGACGCCTGCACAACAAGGCCAACCTGATGAATGAGCTGAACAAAATCAGCCGCATCATCAACAGAGAACTGCCGGATGCAGATAAGGAGATCCTGCTGGTGCTGGATGCCACCACAGGACAGAACGGCCTTTTGCAGGCCAAGCAGTTTAAGGAAATTGCAGGAGTTACGGCCATGGCCCTGACCAAGCTGGACGGAACGGCCAAGGGCGGCATTGTGGTGGCCGTGGCAGATACGCTGCAAATTCCCGTGAAGTATATCGGTGTGGGCGAACAGGCGGACGACCTGATGCCCTTTGACGCCACCGATTTTGTCAACGCACTCCTGTGAGGTGAAGAAAAATGAGACAAGACGGTAGAATGCCGGATCAGCTCCGGAAGGTGACCATGGAGCTGGGATTTACAAAATTTGCCGAGGGCAGCTGCCTGATTCACGCAGGAGATACGGTGGTTTTGTGCAATGCGTCCGTAGAGGAACGGGTTCCTCCCCATGTGACCTCCGGGGGCTGGGTGACTGCGGAGTATTCCATGCTTCCCAGAGCCAACCGGGAGCGGAGCAAACGGGATGTGGCAAAGCTGAAGCTGGCGCCCCGCAGCGCTGAAATTCAGCGCCTGGTGGGCAGAGCGCTCCGGGCCGCAGTGGATCTGGAGGCTCTGGGCTGCCGCACCATCACCATTGACTGCGATGTGCTTCAGGGAGACGGGGGCACCAGAACCGCCTCTGTCACCGGCGGCTTTGTGGCGCTGGTCCTTGCCTGCCGCAAGCTTGTGGAGCAGGGACTTTTGGAACGCCTTCCCATTCGGAATTATGTGGCGGGGGTGTCTGCCGGTATCGTTCGGAATGAGGCAATGCTGGATCTGTGCTATGTGGAGGACAGCAGCGCAATGGTGGACCTCAACTGCGTTATGAACGGAAACGGCAACTTTATTGAGGTGCAGGGAACCGGCGAGGGCCGGGCCTTCACCCTGGAAGAGGAACAGAAGCTTCTGCGGCTCTGCGCCAAGGGCTGCAAAGAGCTGATCGACATGCAAAAAGAAATTTTGGGGGACTTGGTATGAAAGTAGTATTGGCTAGTAAGAATCCCCATAAGCTGGTGGAAATCAGCGCAATTTTGAAGAAGCTGGATATGGAGCTGGTGCTTCAGTCAGAGCTTGGGGTCGATCTGGAGGTAGAGGAGACCGGCACCACCTTTGAGGAAAACTCGTTTCTCAAGGCGGATGCCGTGATGAAGGCCACCGGCCTTCCTGCCCTGGCAGACGATTCCGGTATCTGCGTGGACGCACTGGGAGGCGACCCCGGTGTTTACTCTGCCCGGTACGGCGCAGACCCCACCCTGGACGACTGGGGACGGCTGCTGCTTCTTTTGAAAAATATGGAAGATGTGCCGGACGGCCGGAGACAGGCCAAATATGTGGCGGTGATCACGCTGGTGTATCCCGACGGCCGCATCGTGCGGGCCAGAGGAGAGGTGCATGGAGAGCTTCTGCGGCAGCCCCATGGAACAGGCGGATTTGGATATGACCCCATTTTCTACTATCCCCCTGCGGGGAAGACCTTCGCAGAGGTGACGGCTGAGGAAAAGAATCGGGTATCCCATCGCGCCAATGCATTGAAGCTGTTATATGAGAAATTGAGTAAGGAGAAAGAGAATGCTGACAAGTAAGGAACGGGCAGAGCTCCGTGCCAAAGCAAATGCCCTGGATACCACCCTCATGGTGGGCAAGGGCGGCGTTACCGAGCAGGTAATGCTGGAAGCCGTGACACAGCTGGAGTCCCGGGAACTGGTAAAAGGAAAAGTGCTGGAAACTGCTCTGATGAGCCCCCAGGAGGTTTTACAGGAGCTGTGCAATCAGACCGGCGCAGAGCCGATCTGCACGGTTGGCTCTAAGTTTGTGCTGTTTAAGGTATCTGAAAAGCTCCGCCGGGAGAGAAATCAGGTGGGTCGCGCAAAGATCACCCCCATCTCCGTGGCCAAGTCCAACCCCGTCCGTAAGGGTGCCAAGGCCAGAAGAAATGCGGCTCGTGCAGAGCGGGAGCGCCGCAATGAATATTTCCGCCAGAATGCCATTGAAAAGGCCATCGAGCGGGAAAAGGAAAAGGCACTGCGTAAGCGGGAAAAATCCCAGCAGTAAAAAAATAAATGAGGTGATGTCATGGGCAGAATCGGAATTTACGGCGGGACCTTCAATCCACCTCATGCCGGACATGTGGAAGCAGCCCGGCAGGCCATTGCCCGGCTGAAGCTGGACAAGCTGCTGCTGATTCCCGCCGGGCATCCGCCCCACAAGGAGCTGCCGGACTATGCCCCCACTGCACAAGAGCGGCTGGAGCTGGTTTGCCTGGCAGTTCGGGACATTGCGAAGGCAGAGGTCGTGGATCTGGAGGTAAAACGGGAGGGCAAAAGCTACAGCGTGGATACGCTTCAGACCCTGCGGCAGAGGTATCAGGAAGATCAGCTGTTTTTTCTCATGGGAACAGATATGTTTTTGTCCTTTGCCCACTGGTACAGACCCCATGAAATCTGCCAATGTGCCACACTGGCTGTGATGCTTCGGGAACAGGAGGATTTGAAGCTGCGGCAGCTTCTGGAAGAGAAAGCCCGGGAGGTTCGGGAAACACTGTCCGGGGAAGTGGTGTTTTTGGAAAACGACATTTTGCCCATGTCCTCTACGGATGTTCGCCGGATGCTGACATTCCATGCCCAGCAGGACATGCTTCCGGGAGCCGTGATGGAACGGATTTGGGAGCGGGGCTACTATGGGGTCCGCCGGAGTCTCAAGGGCCTGTCTCTTGAAAAGCTGGAACAGGTGGTGGTGACACTGCTGAATCCCAACCGGGTGGCCCATGTCCTGGGGTGCCGGGACACAGCGATAAAACTGGCGCAAAAGTACGGGGAGAATCAGACTGATGCCGCCAGAGCTGCACTGCTCCACGACATCACAAAAGCGCTGCCGTATCCCTTGCAGCTTCAGCTGTGTCAGGTTTACCAAGTTCCCTGCGACACAGTTGATAAGCAGTCTCCCAAGACGCTCCACGCCACAACGGGAGCCCTGGTAGCCAGGGAGATTTTCGGAGAAAACAAGGCTGTTGTGGATGCCATTGACAGCCACACCACCGGCAGAGCCCATATGAGTATGCTGCAAAAAATCATTTATATCGCCGATTATATGGAACCCAACCGAACATTCCCCGGGGTGGAGAAGCTCCGTGAGGCCGTGGAGGCCGACCTGGATGGAGGCGTGCTCATGGGTCTGGAAATGACTGTGGAGCTGCTCCGCCAGCAGGGAAGCGTGGTGTCCCGGGACTCTTTGGAGGCCATTGGCTGGCTCAAAGAAAAACGATGATTGCTCCGGCTTGTGCCGAGAGATAAGAAAGGAACCTGTTATGTATACTTCTAAGGAATTGGCCCTGGCTGCGGCAAAGGCGCTGGACAGCAAAAAGGGTGTAGGCATTAAGCTGATCCGTGTGGGAGATGTGACCAGTCTTGCAGATTATTTTCTGATCTGCACAGGTACCTCCAATACACATGTAAAAACTCTGTGTGACTTTGCAGAGACGACACTGGCCGAAATGGGCGAGCAGATGCTGGGCCGGGAGGGCCACCGCAGCAATACCTGGGAGCTTTTGGACTATGGCTGTCTGGTGATTCATGTGTTTACCAATGATGCCCGTGAGTTCTACGACCTGGAGCGGCTGTGGAGCGACGGCGAGGCTGTGGATCTGAAAGATGTTCTCGTTGACTAATCGGTATATTTAGAGAGGTGTATTGCTATGTATTATGATTTTACCGCCATTGAAGAAAAATGGCAGAAAATCTGGGAAGAGAAAAAGCTCTATGCGGCTGAAAACGGCAGCGACAAGAAGAAATTCTTTGGCCTGGTAGAGTTTCCTTATCCTTCCGCTGCGGGTCTGCATGTAGGCCATCCCCGGCCCTACACGGCCATGGATATCATTGCCCGGAAAAAGAGAATGTCCGGCATGAATGTGCTGTTCCCCATGGGCTATGATGCCTTCGGCCTGCCCACAGAGAACTATGCCATTAAAAACCATATCCATCCCCGGATCGTAACGGAAAATAATATCAAGAATTTCCGCCGTCAGCTGAAGGCCCTGGGCTACAGCTTTGACTGGGATCGGGAAATCAATACCACGGACCCCAAGTACTTCAAGTGGACCCAGTGGATCTTCTTGCAGATGTATAAGAATGGTCTGGCCTATAAGGCCAAGATGCCTGTCAACTGGTGTACCAGCTGCAAGTGCGTTCTGGCCAATGAGGAAGTGGTGGAAGGTGTGTGCGAGCGCTGCGGTGCACCCGTCATCCGAAAGGAAAAGAGCCAGTGGATGCTGCGCATTACCAAGTATGCAGACCGCCTGATTGACGAGCTGGAGGGCGTTGATTTTATTGACAGAGTCAAAGCGCAGCAGATCAACTGGATCGGCCGCAGCTATGGTGCAGAGGTGACCTTCCGCTCTACGCTGGGAGACGATATCCTGATCTTCACCACCCGCCCCGACACCCTCTTCGGTGCCACCTACATGGTGCTGTCTCCTGAGCATGCGCTGGTTGCCAAGTGGATGGACCGTCTGGGAAATGCGCAGGAGGTAAAGGCCTATCAGGCTGCCGCTGCCGCCAAATCCGATTTGGAGCGGACCGAACTCAACAAGGAAAAGACCGGCGTGAAGCTTCAGGGGGTCATGGGCATCAATCCCGTAAACGGCAAAGAAATCCCCATTTTTATTTCTGACTATGTGCTGTCCACCTATGGAACCGGTGCCATTATGGCAGTTCCTGCCCACGATGAGCGTGACTGGGCCTTTGCAAAGGCATTCGGCTGTGAAATCGTGGAAGTGGTAAAAGGCGGCAATGTGGAAGAAGCTGCCTTCACCTTGAAGGACGACACCGGTATCATGGTGAACTCCGGATTCCTGGACGGCCTCACCGTAAAGGATGCCATTCCTGCCATTACCAAGTGGCTGGAAGAGCAGGGAATCGGCAGAGCCAAGGTAAACTATAAGCTTCGTGACTGGGTGTTCTCCCGCCAGCGCTATTGGGGAGAACCCATTCCCATTGTCCACTGTGAAAAGTGCGGCACGGTTCCTCTGCCTGAGAGCGAGCTGCCCCTGCTGCTGCCTGATGTAGAGAGCTATGAGCCTACCGACGATGGCGAGAGCCCTCTGTCTGCCATCCATGACTGGGTGAATACCACCTGCCCCTGCTGCGGCGGCCCTGCCAAGCGGGAGACCGATACCATGCCCCAGTGGGCCGGTTCTTCCTGGTATTACCTGCGGTATATGGACCCTCACAACGATGAGGCCCTGGCCTCCAGAGAGGCACTGGAATACTGGAGCCCTGTGGACTGGTACAACGGCGGCATGGAGCACACCACCTTGCACCTGCTGTACTCCCGGTTCTGGCATAAGTTCCTGTATGATATTGGGGTAGTGCCCACCAATGAGCCCTATGCCAAGCGTACCAGCCACGGCATGATTCTGGGTGAAAACCCCCACTATGTGGAGAACTTCAAAACCCAGGAGGAGAAGGACGAAATGCTGCGCAAGTATGGCAGCGAGGCCCTTCGCCCTGCGGTCAAGATGTCCAAGAGCCTTGGCAATGTGGTGAACCCCGATGATGTTATCCGGACCTATGGCGCCGACACCATGCGTCTGTATGTAATGTTCATCGGTGACTTTGAGAAGGCTGCCACCTGGTCTCCCAATGCGGTAAAGGGCTGCAAGCGGTTCTTGGATCGGGTATGGAACATGGCACAATCCGTTCAGGATCACGAGACAGAGTATTCCGCCGCCAATATGTCCGCCATGCATAAGACCATCAAGAAGGTCACTTTGGATATTGACAATCTGAAGCCCAACACCGCCATTGCGGCTTTGATGAGCCTGATGAACACCATCGACAAGACCTGTAATCTGGCAGAGCTCAAGACCTTCCTGAGCCTGCTCAGCCCCTTTGCTCCTCACATCTGTGACGAGATCTGGGAGATGAAGGGCTTTGAGGGAATCTGCTCCGTATCTGCCTGGCCTGCCTATTCCGAGGAGAAGTGCAAGGATGCACAGATCACCATGGCGGTTCAGGTCAACGGCAAGCTTCGCGGAACGGTTCTCGTGGATGCAGATGCCGCAGATGAAGCCGTGATCGAGGCGGCCAAGGCCGACGAGAAGGTGGCACGGTTCCTGGACAAGCAGGGCGGCACCATCGTAAAGACCATTGTGGTCAAAAATAAGCTGGTGAACCTGATCGTCAAGGGCTGAGGAGAAAAGAAGTACCCCCACGGGAGTTTCTGCGGGAGAAAGATTTTTGACCCACAAATCCGCAAAAAATCGCAAATAGCTATTGACATTTGAAAAGAATTCTATTATAATTCTATAAGCCATGGATGTGGCCCTGAAAGCATCCTGGATTAAGCCGGATGCGCCGGAGGGAGGGAAACCAATGTCTGAAATTCGCGTAAAAGAGAATGAATCTCTGGAGAGCGCTCTGAGAAGATTTAAGCGGAGCTGCGCCAAGGAAGGCGTCATCGCAGAAGTCAAGAAGAGAGAGCATTACGTGAGCCCCAGCCTCAAGCGGAAGCAGAAGTCTGAGGCAGCCCGGAAGAACAAGAGAAAGTTCTATTGATCCCCTGCCTCTTTCCTCTGTAATAAACACCCTCTGCCCACTGGGCGGAGGGTGTTTTGCTGTTTAGCGCCAAAGTCTGTAAAGCCCGATGAGCCGGGTCACCCCCAGCTGCTCCCAAATGATGGATTTTGCCTGAATGGTTTTTTTCGTGTCAAACAGACGGACACGGATTCCCTGAGAGACGGGCTTTGAGGTATAGCAGCAGCAAAGGGTGGGACTCATAAAAACAGGAACACCGGGCTGGGGAAGGGGAGGGCCGTCTTCCAGTTGGACCCGATCCTGTAAAATGTCGGCAGTGAGACCGGCGGGGGCCGCTTCCAGCCAGATTTCCTGGGCACGGGCGGATAACTTGTCCGGCGGAAGGTGACAGGGATGGGGCGGCAAGAATAAGGCCCCTTCTCCGGAGCCCCGGTAGGCAGATGGCAGACCGACACGGCACCCGATTTCCTGACAAACAGAGAGGACCATCTGGGAAAGGGCCATGGTCTCCAGGCGGGGAGGACGCTCGAAGTCCAGTAAGAGGGAACTGATCTTTCTGGTTTGTAAAAGACCCCGCAATTCTTTGCAGACTTGCTGGTGGCTGTGACCGTTCCATGGAATCTGGTCATCCAGAATCACCATGCTTCCCGGCGGAAGGACCCCCGGCAGATTGCTGAGTCCCGGTCCGGCGGGAGAGAAGTGGAGCGACATCCAGGCAATATGGGGCGGGATCTCGGTACAGCGAAAAAAATCCGCTGCCGTCATGGCAAGATAAAGCGGAATCGACATGGACAATGCCTCCCAACTGTGTTATAATATCCTATAACAATATGTTATGTACATAAGGAGTGACTTATGAGTTTTTCGCTGCTGCCACGCGTTATTGTACCGGCGCTCACAGATGTTGATTTGCAGGCTCTTAAAAAGAGGGGAATCCGGCTTTTGATGCTGGATTTTGACAATACGATTGTGCCCTATACCACCGATGTGCCGACAGAAAAGATGAAGAAATGGCTGGATTCGGCCAAAGCCTCCGAAATTCAGATCTGTGTGGTGTCCAATAGCAAGCGCAGCCGTGTGGTGGATTTTTGCAATGCACAGAAGATTGCCTGTGTCACCCACGCAAAAAAGCCCACCACCAAGGGGATCCGCCGGTGCATGGCTCGATTCGGGGTGAAGCCGGAGGCCTGCGCTTTGGCAGGAGACCAGATCTATACCGATGTTTTGGGCGCAAATTGCGCCGGAGTCCGTTCCATCTTGGTAAGCTCCATCCATAATCACAATGTATGGCTGAAAATGCGTCATGTCTTGGAACTTCCCGTGATTCTTTGTGCGAAAGGAAGAACTGTGCAATGAAAAATATGGACAAGTATCGATCCCTGCTGAAAGACGGCGTGGATGGCCTTCTTCTTACCAGCAGATACAGCCGACACTACGCTGCCGAGTTTGACATTGCGGAAGGGGTGGCCCTGGTATCGGCAAAGGGCTGCCGCTACTTTACCGACAGTCGTTACATTGAGTCCGCAGAAGCAAACCTCAAGGGCTTTGAGGTTCTGATGGTGAGCCGGGACCAAAATTATATTTCCTGCATCAATCGTGCCTGTGCAGACTTCGGAATTCGGAATCTGGGCTATGAAGAGAACTACCTCACGGTTGCAGAGCTTCGGGCCTATGAAGAGAAGCTCCATGCATCCATGGTCCCCTGCCAGAAGGCAATCAATGCCTTCCGCGCGGTGAAGGAGGACTGGGAGCTGGAACTCATGGTTAAGGCCCAGCAGATCACGGACCTGGCCTTCACCCAGGTGCTGGGCCGCATCCGTGCAGGCATGACGGAAAAGGAACTTTGTGCAGAGCTGATCTATTGCCTGTATAAAAATGGCGGCGAAGGTCTGTCTTTTGACCCCATTGTGGTGTCCGGCCCTAATACCAGTATGCCCCACGGTGTTCCCGGCGACAGAGTGCTTCGGGAAGGAGACTTCATCACCATGGACTTTGGCGTTCTGTATGGGGGATATTGCTCCGACATGACCCGTACCGTGGCCTTGGGTTATGCAACGGAGGAGATGGAAACCGTCTATCAGACCGTTCTTTCCGCTCAGCTGGCGGGAATTGCCGCTTCCAAAGCCGGTGTCACCGGTGCGCAGGTGGACGGCGCCGCCAGAGCAGTCATTGAAAAGGCCGGCTATGGCCCGTATTTCACCCATAGCTACGGCCACAGCCTGGGCCTGGAGGTCCATGAAGATCCCGGCTGCGGCCCCGCCAGCTGCACCCCCATGCCGGCAGGCGCGGTGTGTTCGGCGGAGCCCGGTATCTATATCCCCGGCAAATTCGGCGTGAGAATTGAGGATTGTGTGGTATTTGAAGAGAATTCCCGGCGGGTCCTTACAAAGAGCCCCAAGAATCTCATTGTAATTCCTGCTAAAAATGCGTAATTAGTCTTGCAATTTCCGCGTTTATCAGTTAAAATGGAACAGGTATTTTTTACACCGGCATAAACCGTATGGCGGTATCACACTAGGAGGACAAAAATATGATTTCTGTCAGTGATTTTAGAAATGGCGTTACCTTCGATATGGATGGTAAGGTAATGCAGATCGTGGAGTTCCAGCATGTGAAGCCCGGCAAGGGTGCAGCTTTCGTCCGTGTAAAGATGAGAAATGTCATCACCGGCGGCGTGACTGAAACCACCTTCAACCCCAACGATAAGTATCCCACCGCTTATATCGAGCGCAAGAAGATGGAGTACTCCTACGCCGATGGCGACCTGTACTACTTCATGGACATGGAGACCTACGAGATGACCCCCATCGACAAGGACACCCTGGACGACAGCTTCAAGTTTGTCAAGGAGAACGACACCTGCACCGTCATGTCCTACAAGGGCAAGGTCTTTGGCGTTGAGGCTCCCAGCTTTGTTGACCTGGAGGTCACCAAGACTGACCCCGGCTTTGCCGGCAATACCGCAACCAACACCCTGAAGCCCGCTACCCTGGAGACCGGCGCTGAGGTGAAGGTGCCCCTGTTCATCAACGAGGGTGACAAGATCACCATCGACACCCGTACCGGCGAGTACCTGAGCCGCGCTAAGGGCTAAGGAACAATTTTTAAAGGAGAATCGCTATGACACTTTCTGAAAAGTCCGCATACCTGAAGGGCCTGATGGAGGGCATGAAGCTGGATACCGAGAGCAACGAAGGCAAGCTGCTGTCCCACATTGTAGAGCTGTTGGGCGATGTAACCAAGACTCTGTCCGATGTGGAGGAGACTACCTTGGCCATCTCTGACGAACTGGACGACATCGAAGAGGACCTGGACGAAGTCTATGATTTCCTGTCCGACGAGGACGAGGAGGAAGACGAGTTCGAGGACTATGACGAGGACGAGCTGGACG
>JARIBV010000066.1 GCA_029257335.1 Faecousia sp. | reverse complement strand
CCCACATGGCGACCATGATGGAGCTTCCCCGGGTAACGGAAACAGTTTATCCGGACCGGGGAAGTTCCAGAATCATCGAATTGCAATTTCAGTATACCAAAGATCGGCAGACACTACTGGAAATGCGCCGGGAGGTAGAGATCATGCTGTCCTCTGCGGCGGGGTATGTTCGGGGGCAAACCTCCCAGGGGGTAAAGGCAGAGCGGCTGTACTCCTTCCTGCGGCCCCTGTTCAGTGAGAAAGGAACCACAACTTCTCCCATCCACAGCCTTTTGTGTGTGGGCATCGGTGACAGCTATTCCATGGCAATGGTGTACAGCTTGCTGTGCCGTCAGGTAGATCTGGAATGCCAGGTGGTAAGCGGTACCAAAAACGGTGAGCCGTGGTTCTGGAATGTGATTTGTCTGGATGGGGTCTGGTGCCATGTGGATCTTATGACCGATCTGGATGGGGGAGAATTGACGCCAAGATGTGACCAGGAGATGAAACCCTACACCTGGGACAGAGAAAATACACCGGTGTGCCCTGCACAGGAACCGCTTCCCACAGAGCCCGGAGCTGCTGAAACAGACAGCTCTGATTCCATTCAATCACAAACGGATGCTCCTTCCGAACCGGATGCTTCGGAGGAAACGGAAGAAACAGAAGGAGAATCTACAGAAGAACCCTAATTTTTCGGAAAACTTTCGGAAATTTCCCTTTACATGGGAGCAGCTTCCGATTATAATAAAGGCAGTATGTTAAGGAATGTGAGAGATTGCTATGATCGAATTTGAAGAATATAAATTAAAGCTTGCGGATCTGGAACCCAAGCTGGAGGAACTTTCCGTGGCTCTGAATCTGGAGGGCGCAAAAAATGAATTGGAGCGCTACCATGCCATGCAGGAGGCACCCGGCTTCTGGGATGATCCTGAAAAGTCCCAGAAGATCGTGATGCAGGCCAAGTATCTGGAGAGTAAGCTGGAAAAGTTCAGAAAGATGAACAGCCAGTGGGAGGACCTGAGCACCATCTGCGAAATGGCCCTGGAGGAAGAGGACGACTCCATGCTGGATGAATTGCAGGAGGGTTTTGCCCAGCTGACCCAGCGCATGGAGGACGCCCGTCTGGAAACACTGCTCACCGGGGAATATGACTCCAATAATGCGCTGATGTCCTTCCATGCCGGTGCAGGCGGTCTGGAGGCACAGGACTGGTGCCAGATGCTCTACCGGATGTACACCCGCTGGGCAGATGCCCATGGCTTCAGCTATAAGGTCATGGACTTTCAGGAGGCAGATGAAGGCGGCCTGAAGTCTGCGGATATCCTGATTGAGGGCACCAATGCCTATGGCTTCCTGAAAGGGGAGAACGGGGTCCACCGTTTGGTCCGGGTGTCTCCCTTTGATGCCAACGCCCGCCGCCAGACTTCCTTCTCTGCGGTGGAAGTTATTCCTGAAATCACCGACACCTCCAATGATGTGGAGATTCGTCCCGAGGATATTGAGATGCAGGTCTACCGTTCCTCCGGAGCAGGCGGCCAGCACATCAACAAGACCTCTTCTGCCGTTCGTTTGATCCATAAGCCCACGGGCATTGTGGTGGCCTGCCAGACCGAGCGCAGCCAGTTCCAGAACCGTGAGAACTGTATGCGTATGCTGCGGTCCAAGCTGGTGGAGATCAAAGAGCGTGAGCATCTGGAAAAGATTTCTGACATCAAGGGTGTTCAGCAGAAGATCGAGTGGGGCAGCCAGATTCGGAACTATGTCTTTATGCCCTATACCCTGGTAAAGGACACCAGAACGGGCTGTGAAACTTCCAATATTTCCAGTGTGATGGATGGTGCTCTGGACCCCTTCATCAATGCCTATCTTACCTGTAAGGCCACCGGCACCTGGGTCGTGAAGTAAAAAACAGCATTTTTCTGTGTATTTCGCAAATATGGCTTGCTTTGCATGCAGGTTCATGGTATAATAAATCGGCTTATGTAGGAAGATCCTGTGGGATAACATCTCGGCTCGCCGTCGGCCGGAAACGCGGCTGCCGCCTGTGTCGGCGGATGGAGGTAAATTATGTTGGAAATTGTACTGTCTGTTGTTCTGTCCATTGTTAGCGTGGCGCTGATCGTCATTATCATGCTGCAGTCTGGCAAAGAGTCCGGCCTGTCCGGTGCTTTGGCTGGCGGCAGCAAGGACAGCTACC
>JARIBV010000099.1 GCA_029257335.1 Faecousia sp. | reverse complement strand
ATGCCATTCCCAGATCCTGCCGAGTGAACTTGGTGGCCATGGGCCTGAACCTTGAGGTAATCAATGAAATTGCCAAGGAGCTGGAAGCGGAGTGCAAGGCACAGTACAATGATCCCAATGTGACCATTACCGCAGAGGAAGTGGAGGCCTTCGGCGCCCTGGCTATGAGCACAGACGATTCCAAGAAGGTCGCCAATATCATTCGTGCCGTCCCCAACGGTGTACAGGCCATGAGCAAGGACATTGACGGACTGGTTCAGACCTCCCTGAATCTGGGCATTGCCAAGGTAGACGGGGACAACCTGCACCTGACCTTCTCTGTCCGCAGCTCTGTGAACCAGGAAAAGAAGGATCTGACCCAGAAGCTCCGTGCCATTTCCGAGGAATACGGTGCTGCTTACAGCCAGATGGGCGACTATCCCGCATGGGAGTACCGGAAGGACTCCGCTCTGCGAGACACCATGGTGAAGGTTTATGAGGATATGTTCGGCCAGACACCTGAGGTGGTTGCAATCCACGCCGGTTTGGAGTGCGGCCTTCTGAGCGATAAGCTCCCCGACCTGGACTGCGTTTCCTTTGGACCCGAGATGCATGACATTCATACCAGCCGTGAGAGACTGGGGATTGCATCCACTGCCCGTATGTGGGACTATCTGCTGGAGATTCTCAAGCGGCTGTAAGGAGCAAATATCTGTAACATGAGATTTCTGGATTTTCATTGCCATGTGTATCCCCGGGCGATTGCGGAAAAAGCGTCCCATGCAGTTGCCAAATTTTACGAGGGCCAGTGGGGGGATCACTCGGTAACACAACCCTGCACATTGCAGGATGTATTGCATTTTCAAGAGGAGGCAGGGATTGAAAAATCCCTGCTCTGCTCTGCTGCTACGGTTCCTCACCAGGTGCGGCATATCAATGAGTTCCTGGCCAGAAAGGCAGAAGAGAGCGAAAGCCGCTGTGTGGCCTTTGGAACATTGCACCCCGACAGTCCCGATGTGGCAGGTGACATTGAGCACCTGATTTCTCTGGGACTCAAGGGGGTCAAGCTGCATCCCGATATGCAGCAGTTTGCCCTGGATTCTGAGGGTGCCATGTGGCTTTATGAGCTGGCAGACAACCAACTTCCGTTTTTGCTGCACACCGGAGACCGCCGATTCCCTTATTCCAATCCGGAACAGCTGATCCCGGTGCTGGAGGCATTCCCCAAGACTATATTTATCGGTGCCCATATGGGCGGCTTCTCTCTCTGGGAGGAAGCTACCAAGGCGCTGGCAGGGAAGTACGAAAACCTATATGTGGATGTGTCTTCGTCCATGTTTGCGTTTACACCGGAGAAAATGGCGGAGCTGATTCGTGCCTACGGGGCCGACCGGGTCCTCTTCGGAACGGACTTTCCCATGCTGCACCCTAAGACAGAGGTGGAGCAATTTTTGGCGCTGCCCCTGACCGATGAGGAAAAACGCCTCATTGCCTGGGAAAACGGCGCAAAGATTCTGGGGCTGGCTTAATTTGATTGAAAGGATTTTGGCGGTGGTTCGGGGGAATCACCGCTGATTTCCTTGCTGAAAAGAGGAAAAAGCAGAGAATCAGATGAATTCGGCAAAAAATCTTAACCATGTTTTAACTTGACATTTACAGAGTTGACCACTAGACTATAGATGTATAATAAATAATGGAATGGAGTTTGTGATGCTGAAAAAGTACCTGCTGGTTTTCTTTATTTCTATGGTTCCTTTGGTGGAGCTGCGTGGTGCGGCCCTGATGGCCCCCAGTTTGGGGCTGAGTTTGGTGCCTGCCTACATTGTTTGTATCATCGGAAATATGCTGCCGGTCCCATTTATTTACCTGTTTGCCAGAAAGGTTCTGGTGTGGGGGGCGGACAAGCCCGGCATTGGAAAATTCTTTCGCTGGTGTCTGGACAAGGGACACAGGGGAGGGCAGAAGCTGAAGGCTACTGCCGGCCGAGGCCTTTTTGTGGCACTGATGCTGTTTGTTGCCATTCCTGTTCCCGGTACCGGGGCATGGACGGGCACACTGGCGGCAAGCTTCCTGGATATGGAGTTTAAGCCCACCATCCTTGCGGTATTGTCCGGTGTTGCCATTGCAGGCGTGATCATGACCCTTCTGGGGACCGGTGTGCTTGCTGTATTTTCTTTCTGATTTTAACAGACCTGCTGCGAAAGAAGCGTTTCGCAGCGGGTCTGTTTTGATGTTGCGCAAGCGGAATCAGATAGGCTTCACGAAAGAAAAGCGAACAGCCCCCGGGAAGAACCTGGGGGATTTGTTGACTTTTTATGGAAAATGCATTATAATGGACAAGATAATGGATGAATATGCTTAATTTATGACGGAGGAACCATGGCAAAGAAAAAAGTAGTGTACGACAATACCTCCATCTCCATGCTGAAAGATGAGGAGCGGGTTCGGAAACGACCTGCGGTTATTTTTGGTTCGGATGATCTGGAAGGCTGTAAGCATGCGGTGTTTGAGATCCTTTCCAATGCCATTGACGAAGCCAGAGAAGGGTATGGCGATTTGATTATCGTCACCCGATACGAAGATCTGTCCGTAGAAGTCGAGGACTTCGGCCGGGGCTGCCCGGTGGACTTTAACGAAAAAGAGCAGCGATACAACTGGGAGCTGGTGTTCTGCGAAATGTACGCCGGCGGTAAATATGATACAGATGGTGCCAACTATGAGTATTCTCTGGGCCTGAACGGTTTGGGTTCCTGCGCGACCCAGTACGCATCGGAATACTTCGATGCAGTGATTCGCCGTGACGGACAGAAATACGCGCTGCACTTTGAAAAAGGTAAAAACATCGGCGGCCTGCACACGGAGCCTGCGGACAGAAAAAAGACCGGCTCCTGCTTCCGTTGGCGGCCTGACCGGGAGGTTTTTACGGAAATCGATATTCCGGCGGCCTATTTCCGAGATGTGATCCGCCGTCAGGCGGTGGTCAATAAGGGAATTACCTTCCGGTTCCGGAACCAGGTCAACGGGAAGTTTGAGACAGAGGAATTCTGCTATGAGCGTGGTATTGTCCAGTACCTGGAGGAACTGACCGGTGACGATGCGTTCACCATGCCGGCCTATTTTGAGGCAGAACGGCGGGGCCGTGACAGCGAGAACCGGCCGGAAATGAAGCTGAAAATTTCCGCTGCCTTCTGCTTTTCCAAGAAAATCAACCATGTGGAGTACTACCACAACTCCTCCTGGCTGGAACACGGCGGATCTCCGGATAAGGCGGTCCGTTCCGGCTTTGTGGCGGCTTTTGACAAGTATATCAAGGAAACCGGAAAGTATACCAAAACAGAGGGGAAGATCCTCTATCAGGACATTCAGGACTCTCTGGTGCTGGTGACCAACTGTTTTTCTACCATTGCCAGCTTTGAGAATCAGACGAAGAAGTCGGTAAACAGTAAGTTTATCCAGGAGGCCATGACGGCCTTTTTCCGGGAAAACCTTCAGGTCTGGTTCCTGGAAAACAAAGCGGAGGCAGACCGGGCCGTTGACCAGATCCTTGTGAACAAGCGAAGCAGGGAGTCGGCAGAAAAAGCAAAAATCACCATCAAGAAGAAGCTTTCCGGTTCCATGGACATCAGCAATCGGGTCCAGAAATTCGTGGACTGCAGAAGCCGGGATGTGAGCAAGCGGGAGCTTTATATCGTGGAGGGCGATTCCGCATTGGGCTCTGTAAAGCTTTCCCGGGATGCGGAGTTTCAGGGCATTATGCCCATCCGGGGTAAGATCCTTAACTGCCTGAAGGCAGATTACGACCGGATTTTCAAGAGCGAGATCATCACGGATCTGCTGAAGGTCATTGGCTGTGGGGTAGAGGTGACCGGAAAGAAAGCTAAGGATCTGACTTCCTTCGACTTGGGGAATCTCCGGTGGAACAAGGTGGTCATCTGTACCGATGCGGATGTGGACGGCTTCCAGATCCGGACGCTGCTTCTGACCATGCTCTACAGGCTGACCCCCACTTTGATCCAGGAGGGCTATGTCTATATTGCAGAATCTCCTCTGTTTGAGATCAGCCAGAAGGATCAAACCTGGTTTGCTTATAATGAGGCAGAAAAGGGAAAGATCCTCAGGGAATTAGAGGGCAAAAAGGTGACCATCAACCGCTCCAAGGGTCTTGGTGAAAATGACCCTGAAATGATGTGGATGACCA
>JARIBV010000035.1 GCA_029257335.1 Faecousia sp. | reverse complement strand
TGGCCGCAGGGTTCCAGCTCAAAATTGTGCTTTTTCTTCGTCAGCTCCTCCTGGGTATAGTGGGAGGCGTTGAAGCTGAAGCCTTTGGAGGAAACGGCACTGAGGCCCATCCCCTTTCCTTGCATCGTCACAAAATCGCAATCTCCGTGGGCACCGTTTTCCTGCGGTCTGATATAGTCCTCATGCAGACCCGTCACCGTATTGACATACAGCCCATGGCTGGCTGCATGGCGCTTATCCACATAATTTTCCATGGGGCCCAGTCCATAGTAGCGGACCTGTTCCATTTCATTGGGCAAAAACAGCCGCAGCCCCAACCGGGGAAGCTCAGGAAAATCCATGTTTCTTCTGACCGTCATCACAGCCGTGACTGCGCCCCCGGCAGAAATCCGCCATTGCAGCTCAATGTCCATAAATCGCTGGACAGAGACTGCGCCTATGGATACCCGGCTGAAAATCCGCACTTCCTTCCCCGCTTCTTCATACCGGGTGTCATAGGCCCTTGTGCTGCTTCTGTCATAGCAGGCCCCCATCCAGCGGAGCTTCAGATTCCGGTCATTGTCCGTAGGAGCCCGCCAGATGTTCAGCTCCATGGGCTTTTCCAGCAGCTCCCGGGAGCCAAGGGTCATCCGGCTGAACAGGCCGGTAAAGGTATCGTACTGATAGGAAAATCCGTTTCCCTGAATCTCTAAATAGCGCACCCCTTCCGTGACGGAAACAGCGCCCCGGCCGGATTCTCCCTTCTTCATCAGGGTCTGCGCCATTTGATTGGTGCCGTCCGCATTCTTTAAAGGCAGTTCATCAAAGCCCAGCACATACCCCTGCGGCAGCAGGGCCGTCTCCTTTTTCAGAAGGTAGGAGACCTTGAGATAACATTTCCCCTTCTCAGGCACCCGGAGCTTCAGATCCAGCGTTCCTTCTTTTCCCGGTGCAATGGGGACAGCGATGTCCACCGTACCCGAAGCAACCACCTCACCGTCACAGGTCTCTTCATAGCCTATGGTAAGATACTGCCCGAGATCGACAAAGTTCATATAGTTGTGAAGCGTCAGTTGTCCGGACTTCGCATCGTATGCCGCAACACGGGCAGGGCGATGAACGTTCTGATATTCCAGAAGGCCCGTATGGGGTCTGCGGTCGGGATAAACCAGGCCGTCCATGCAGAAGTTTCCGTCGTGAAGCGTCTCTCCATGGTCTCCGCCGTAAAAATATCCGGCCTTTCCGGTTTCAGTCTGCGGGTGATAAACCCCGTGGTCGCACCACTCCCAGACAAACCCGCCGCAGAACAAGGGGTACTGCTGAATCAGGCTCCAATAGTCCTCCAAATCCCCGGGGCCGTTTCCCATGGCATGGGCGTACTCGCACATGAGATAGGGCTTGTCCGGGCTGCTGTTCAAATAGTCCAGAATGGTTTCCTGGGAGGGGTACATCTGGCTATAGAGGTCAATGTTTGAAAAATCATATTTCCGCTTCTTGCTGTGATATTGTGCCCCTTCATAGTGGGTCAGGCGGCCGGGGTCAAAGTCCTTTGTCCAGGCCAGTGCCGCCTCAAAGCAGCAGCCATAGGCACTCTCATTGCCCATGGACCAGCAGACCACGCATGGACGGTTTTTGTCTCTGTGGACACACCGCTGGGTGCGGTCTACGGTAGGCGCCAGATACTCCGGGTTGTCTGCAAACGGCTCATTCCAGGCCTCCACGCAGTCTGCCCAGGTGGTATTGTCCTTGAAATACAGAGCAGACGCTCCGTGGCTTTCATGGTCCGCTTCATCGATAACCAGAAATCCATACTGGTCACACAGCTGATAAAACTGAGGTGCATTGGGATAGTGGCTGGTGCGGATGGCATTGAAATTATGCTGCCGCATGAGGCGCAGATCCCGCTTCATATGTTCCAGATCCACCGCAGGGCCAACCACGGGGTCCGAGTCATGGCGGTTGACGCCACGGAACTTGATGGGAACACCGTTGAGCATCACCACACCGTTTTCAATCCGGATCTCACGCAAGCCCACCCGATCCGTAATCACCTCGTTTTCCGTTTCCAGAACCAGGGTGTACAGATAAGGTTCCTCCGGATTCCAAAGCTTCGGCTCTGCCACCTTCAGGATGACTTCATGGGTATATCCGTGGTCTCCCCCAAAGGGGGCTGCCGCCCCGGAGGCCACCTCCCGGCCCAGGCTGTCCAGAAGCTTCGCCCGTATGGTCTCAGGCTCTTCCAGGCAGGTCAGCCGGATATTCACAGTGCCTTGCCCCTGCGCAAGGGTACTGGTCACAAAATAGTCCCGAATCGCTTCGTTGGGACGCTTCAGCAAATAGACATCCCGGAAAATGCCGCTGGTACGGAATTTGTCCTGGTCCTCCAGATAGCTGCCGTCGCACCACTTGAGCACCAGAACCGCCAGGGTGTTTTCTCCCGGACGAATGGCATCCGTCACATCAAATTCACTGGTGGAATGAGATACCTGGCTGTAGCCTATGAACTTCCCGTTGAGCCAGACATAGAAGCAGGAATCCACCCCTTCAAAATTCAAATATGCTCTGGGGGCCTGCTCCTCCGGCACATATTGAAACCGGCGAAGGTAAGCGCCACAGGGATTTTCCATGGGCACATAGGGCGGATCAAAGGGGAAAGGATAACGCAGATTGGTATACTGGTGTCTGTCATAGCCGTGATTCTGCCAGACACTGGGGACGGGGATGGTGTCATAGTGGGCGTGGTCAAATTCCGGATCAAAAAAA
The DNA here is from genome assembly GCA_029257335.1 of Faecousia sp. Classification (GTDB taxonomy): domain Bacteria; phylum Bacillota; class Clostridia; order Oscillospirales; family Oscillospiraceae; genus Faecousia. The sequence goes on along the minus strand of JARIBV010000035.1, from coordinate 2,083 downwards.
CGGTCCTGAAATTCTCTGACGCTGGGGGCATAGCAAAAGCTCCAGTTCCCATTGAGCAGCTGGAATCTATCCGATCCTTCCCGATGCTCCACCAAATCAAATCTGCATTCCGAGGCCGGAATGTAATAGGCACGGTTCGGCATGGTATTGAGATGCAATGTGTTCAGATCTTCAAAGCAGGCAGGTACAATCATATTCTGCTCCTCCATTGGTTTCTTTTTTTCATTATAGCCTGACCCTGTCCCAATGGCCATAGACAAATCGCCACAATTCATAGCAAATTCTCCCCATTGAGACAAAATAAGGAGCCGCCTCAAGGAGGCAGCTCCCGGATAGGATGGAATCAATGCTTCTCATTCCAGAGGCACTTCCAGTTATGTACAAAGTATTCCACGCCGGAATACAAGGTGGTGAGGACCGATATGCCCACAACTACCCAGCGCAGAGGCTCCACCTGAGGAAACGCCATCAGAACACACAGTCCGATCATGGTGCTGGCAGTCTTTACCTTTCCGGACCAGCCGGCCGCAATGACAGTCCCCTTCCCCACGGCCACCAGGCGCAGGCCGGTGACGGCAAACTCACGGGTCAGAATCACCATCAATGCCCACGCAGGCCACAGGCCCCACTCACAAAACATGGTCATGGCAGCGATTACCAAAAGTTTATCTGCAAGAGGGTCCAGGAACTTACCAAAGTCAGAAACCTGGTTGCAGTGGCGTGCAATATAGCCGTCAATGAAGTCTGTCAGGCTGGCAATGATAAAAATAGCCAGTGCCGCAAACATCCAGGGGCCAGCCTGCCCCTTGCTGAGGTACATGAACACCATATACACTGGAATCATCAGCACCCGCAGAAGTGTGATCTTACTGGCAGTTGTCATTGTGCTGCCTCCTGTCCCATGAGTTCTCCGTCCCGGATGTCCGTAATGTTTACCATGCAGAAGGTGCCGGTCTTTACGGTGCGTTCCGCTTTGAACCATACCCGACCATCAATATCAGGAGAATCGGCATAGGATCTTCCATAATACAGGTCTTCTTCAGGGTCATAGCCCTCAGAAAGGATCTCCAGCGTCTTGCCCAGCATGTTTTCATTGTATTGGTCCATGATTCTGGACTGAAGCTCCTCCACGATTTCCGCGCGCTGCACGGCGATTTCGTTGTCCGGATACTCCATTTTTGCCGCAGCGGTTCCCTCCTCAGGAGAGAAGGCGAAGGCACCCACCCGCTCCAGCTTGGCACGCTTCAGGAAGCTGCACAGCTGTTCAAACTCCTCTTCTCCCTCACCGGGCAGACCTGTAATCAGGCTGGTTCTCAGCACCAGTCCGGGAATCCGCTCTCTCAGCTTCCGGAACAGCTCCTCTACATAGGCGCCGTTGCCCCGGCGATTCATGCGGCGGAGGATCTGGTCGTTGATATGCTGAATGGGAATGTCCAGATACTTCACGATCTTGGGCTCAGAGGCAATCACATCAATGAGCTCGTCATCGATCTCATCCGGATACAGGTAGTGAACCCGGACCCAGTGAATGCCGTCGATCTTGCACAGCTCCCGCAGCAGCTTTGCCAGAAGGCGCTGATGTCCGGGCAGGTCGGTGCCGTAGCGGCTGGTATCCTGCGCCACCACAATCATTTCCTTTACGCCGTCTGCCGCCAGGGTCCGGGCCTCATACAGCACATCGTCCAGCTGACGGGAACGGTACTTGCCCCGAAGAGAAGGAATGATGCAATAGGCACAGCGGTTGTCACAGCCCTCTGCAATTTTCAAAAATGCGTAATGCGGGGGTGTGGTCAGGACCCGGCCCACTTCCTCTTCCTTGGCGTGAATGCTGCCGAAGCGGCAGACCTTTTTCCCTGCCAAAAGCTCCTCCACAGCCTCAACCACCTCACAATAGCTGCCGGTGCCCAGAATGCCGTCCACCTCCGGCATCTCATTCAAAATCTCCTGCTGATAGCGCTGAGACAGGCAGCCGGTCACCATGATTTTTCCCACGGCGCCTGCTGTTTTCAACTGGCCTGTTGCAATGATGTTGTCAATGGCTTCCGCCTTGGCTGAGTCGATAAACCCACAGGTGTTGATGATG
>JARIBV010000010.1 GCA_029257335.1 Faecousia sp. | reverse complement strand
GGATGTCGGCCTATTGCATATTCGTCAGGAAGCTGGCAGAGCAATGCGGCATGGATTATGACTGGAAGCCGGGGCGGCTCCCTATTTTTGGAATGTATATTTTTGAGTAAACAGGCGGAGGAACACAAAAATGAAGACCTATGAATTGATTATTGAAAAGAACCAGCCTGCCTGCGGCGGCAAGGACCCCAGAGTTTTGCGGTTTGAAACGGCTGTGACGGAGGATCCCGTGGCCTATGTGCAGATGAGAGAACCGGATGCAAGGAATCTGGAAGTGGAGGACAATGGACAAGGAACCATCACGGTTTCTTTTGAGCATGGGGTCCAGCGAGTCAAGTATGAATTTACAGAGGACTGAGACAAGGTAAACCGTGGGGAGCAGCTCCCGTGGAGCGGTGCCAGGTCTGTCAAAAACAGCCTTAAAAAGAATGCTGCATAGAAAAGGGCCCTCAATGATGGTTGCATCATTGAGGGCCTTTCAGCTCGTCAGGGGAGGGGGCACAGCATGTGAAAGGGCTTACTGCAAGGCGGCGTTTCGACTGCGCCGGAAGCTCCATTCCCCGAAAATCTCCACGGCCATGGGAAGAATGCACAGACACAGATACCCGGCATAGAAGCCATAGGACAGGGCGGTAATGGGATTCATAATGAGGGTAGGGGCAAAATAGAAGGTGGTCTGATTCAAAAGATGCCCCATGATCGTCACGGTGATGCAGGCGAAAATGGCAATGACAAAGCTGCGGTCCCGATGATCAAACCGATAGATGGAAAAGGCGGTTCTGCCCTTGAGACCGTGGCCGCGGCTTCTCATGGAATCCGAAATGGTAGACATGGACTCCAAAAGCCAGGTAATGGTCATGGAGAAGAGCTTGATCCAGTTGCGGATTCGCTGCAGGAGATTGCCCTGCCGGGTTCCACGGCCGATGGCCTGTCTGGCTGTGCTGAGCTTTTTCCATTGCAGCTTGCACCGGGGCACCATTCGCAGAAGAATGGACAGGAACAGAGACAGGATCGGACTGACCGTGCCGAAAAGATAGACCACCTTGTCCGCTGTAAAAATGGTGAACATACAGCTCAGCCACATGCAGATGGTGATGATCTTGAAGCCCAGGAACAGTCCATAGACAAAGGACTCCACCGTCAGATTGTTTCCGATGAAGTTGTGACCAAGAACAGTGAGGCCGAAATGGTGATAGCCGGCATAGTAGAAGGCAAAGACCACTACAAAGGGGATGAGACACAGGTTCAATACCAGTGCCTTCCAGCCTTTTCGCTTTACGCAGTAGAGAAAAGCGCACAGATAAGAAATTCCCAGAAATATGGGGTGGGGAAACAGAATGGTACCGGTGAGAACAGACGCAAAATAGATGAGGTTCATTGCCGGATGGTAAGACTCAAATCCCACGGTTTCCAGCCTCCATCATGCCATATTTGGTCTTGATTCGGTCCAGCTTGTCCAGCAGAGGATTGCTGAACAGAAGAAGGGTCAGAAAACATGCAACGCCATGGGTCAGATTTACAGGCAGCCCGGACAGCAGAATGCTCCCGACAAAAGACCAGCTGATCACTGAACCGGTGGTAAAGATGGTGGAGGCATCCAGCAGGGGACCCACACCGACCATAATGCAGAAAAATCCGAACACCGCCCGAATGATTGCGTTGTGCAGGGGATTTTTCGTGAGCTTCCGCCGATAAAAAACAAGACCTGCTAAAAAGCCGCCCATGCCGTAGGCCATCATCTGCCAGGGGGTCCAGGGGCCTTGCCCAAAGGCAAAGTTGCTGGCAAAGGCCGCAATGGTTCCCGTGAGGAAGCCTGCCTGGGCACCGAATGCCATACCGGTAATCATAATGATTGCGGTGATGGGCTTGAAGTGGGGAATAAAGGCAAAAGCCATTCGGGACACGGCGGCAATGGCAGCCATGACGGCAATGGTCACCAGCTCTCTGGCCTGGGGCTTCCGGGATTCAAAGACCAGAAAGAATGGGATCATGGTTTCAATAATGATTAGGGTGCTGGTGAGGTAATACCACCGACCGGGAAGGGTGGTTCCCAGATACAAGGTGGCAGGAATAAACAGGACAATGCAGAGAATGGAGAAAATTGTGGATTTTTTCATGCCCGGGCCTCCATATTTTTCTGGTATAGGCTGACCACATCACCGGCTGTGACAGCATTGCGGAATACGCACCGGCTCATGCGGTTGGAGGCGGTGGTATAGAAGCTGTTGGAGCCAAAGAAACGATGGGGGGTGTCGGTGGTGAGGATCTGGCCGTCAAAGAACATGCTGACCAGATCGGCATATTCGGCGCAGAATTCCACATCGTGGGACACCATGACAATGGTAATGCCTTCGCCCTGGAGCTTTTTCAGGATTTTTGCGAATTTCTGCTTAAAGAAGCTGTCCAGCCCCTTGGTAGGCTCGTCCAGCAGCAGAAGCTTGGGCTCCGTCAGCAGAACCTTTGCCAAGGCGGCACGCTGCTGTTCACCGCCGGACAGGTCATAGGGATGGGAGTCCAAAAGCTCAGTGATTTCGCAGATTTCTGCTGCCTGGGCCACCTTTGCTTCGTCCTTGGTCATCTCTTCCAGATCTTCCCGCACGGTTTTCTTCACAAAGAGGCTCTTAGGGTCCTGAGGAAGCATGGACAGGCAGTTTTGAAACAGTTCGCCGGACTTGTACTTTCCCAGAGGCTTTCCGAAAATCTCCACCTTGCCCCGATAGGGCTTGCAGATGCCGCATATGGCCTTCAGCGTGGTAGACTTACCGGCACCGTTGCCGCCTACAATGGCAAAGAGTTGACCGGCGGGAACCTCAAAGCTGACGCCCTGCATAACATCGGGAGTATCTTTTTCGTAGCGGAACCACGCCTCTTTCAGCCGAAGGGCGGGGGCGCCGGTGGGTTCTTCCGCAGGGGGGATCACAGGCTCCGTCACGGTGGGCGCCTTGGCTTCAAAGGTGCTTGTGAGCCAGCTGCGCCCTTCCCGAACGGTGAGGGGACACTGGCCGCTGGCATTGGACTGATAGAAAATCCGCACAGGAGCAGGCAGGGCGGCGAACATTTCGCTGTTCTGTCTGTACAGAAGGGAACCTACCTCACGGGGAGTGTCGTTGGCCACCAGTTTGCCGTGCTCCATGACAACAACCTTGTCAGCGGCGTGGTAGATGTCCTCCAGACGGTGCTCTGTGATGATAATGGTGGTGCCAAGCTCCAGATTGATTTTTCGGACGGTGTTCAGAAAATCAGAGGCGGCAATGGGGTCCAGCTGACTGGTGGGTTCGTCCAGAATCAGGACCTCCGGCTGCATGGCCATAATGGAGGCCAGGTTCAAAAGCTGCTTCTGACCGCCGGAGAGCTCTGCCACATCTCTGTGGAACCAGCTCTGAATGCCGAAGTAGCTGGCCATTTCAGCCACACGAAGGCGCATGGTTTTCTGGTCACAGCCCAGGCTTTCCAGACCGAAGGCCAGCTCGTGCCAGACCTTGTCGGTGACGATTTGGTCGTCAGGATTTTGCATGACGAAACCGATTTTGGAGGACTGGTCCCGCTGACTGACCTCACAAAGAGGGGTTCCGCCGAAAAGAATTTCGCCGGAACGGGCGCCGTGAGGGGTGAGGACCGTTTTTAAATGCCGTAAAAGGGTAGTTTTTCCGCTGCCGCTTTTACCGCAGACCACCACATAGGACCCCTTCTCAATGGTAAGAGAAACATCCTGCAATGATTTTTTTTGATGGGAAGAGGCGTAGGAAAATGTTAAATTTTTGATCTCAAAATGTGCCATGTAATGGCCTCCTTGATTTGTAATGCGGTGGGAATCAGTAGCAAAATGCAGTAGGCAAAGAACCCCCAGGATATAGGCGAAATTTCCAGCTCGGGGGTAAAGGCAGCAGAAGTCCCTCCTGCAAAAACGACGCAGGCGGAAAGCCCCGCAATCAGGGTAAACAGCACCCAGTCAGCCATGGTCATGGTGTAGAGCTGAAAGCTGCTGCGTTTGGCCGTGCCGTAGCCGCGGGCCCGCATGGAGTCGGCGGTGACCACGCTGCCTTCCAGGGCCCAGTCCGTGAGGGCGGAAAGAATGGTCATGCCGTCGTTGATCTTTTCTTTTCTGGTGTTTTGGTCATTTACACCCTTGCCGATGCAGTTTCTGGCACCGATGATCTGTTTGGTTTTCCGCATGAAATTGGGAATCAGACGAAGAACCATCACAAGCAGCAGAGACAGGCTGGGGATCAGGTTTCCGAACAGGCTGGTAAATTTGTCGCTGGTAAGCACCTGGTTATAGCAACCAAACCACAGCATCATCACCAGAAACATCCCTGCGATAATCATACCGTAAAACAGGGCTTCCAGTGTGTAGGGCCTGCCGAACAGGGTGAAGAGCACGTGAGAGCCGCCGGTATTGAACAAAGGGTTGATGCAGGTGAGGACCACCGCCACAGGGAGCATCCCAAGAAGCGCCTTCAGCCCCTTGGCCCCTTTCAAAAGGACATAGTATAAGGCGGCACCCAGGCACCCGGCAAGCATATAGGCCGGGTGCTGGATCACCACCCCAAAGGCAATGGCGCACAGGAAAAACAAAAAGTTGACAGCCGGATGGTAGCGGGAGAAAGCATCTTGTTTCAGCATATTTTACCACACACCGCCGCCCACATCGGCGCCCAGACCATTACAGGTGTAGCACCAGACGATGGAATCTCCGTCTTCCAGTGTATAGCTGGAGCAGCCGTAGTTGGGGAACCAGCCGTTTACCTTATACATCCAGCCGGACTCGCTGCCGCAGTCGAACTCATACAGATTGTTGATGCCTTCAATGTAGTAGCTGTTGTACATGGGGGTCCAGCTGTATTCCAGCTGAATGCCATAGTTGCTGCAAACTCTGTTCAGTACTTCAAACACCGTTTCGCCCTGGGTAAAGGAGGCGTCCACCGTATAGAGGATCACGCCGTCGCCGGGAACATAGGGGGCCTTGGCGGGGTCTAGGTTGTCCCAGTTGTCCAAAATGGTGTCGCAGCGAATGGTAATGGTGCAGCTCAGAGAGGACTCGGTGGGAGCAGGTTCCGTAGGTGCAGGCTCTGTAGGAGCAGGTTCCGTGGGTTTGGTCCCGGGCTCCGAGGGCTTGGTGGTGGGAGCGGGCTTGGTTGCTCCGGGCTCCGTAGGCTTGGACTCGGAAGGCTTGGGCTCCGCGGTCTTCGGGGTGGTTGCGTTGGGTTCTGTAGGCTCCGTTGCAGCGGTGGTTTCTGCTTCCTTGGGCTCTGTGGCCTTTGTGGAAGGGGCGGTTTCGCCGGGCTTTGTGGGGGTGGTGGCAGAGGAGCTGTGCGCCGCATCAGCCTGGGCTTTTTTCTCAGCCTGACGGTCGGCAAGTACCTTATCCAGCTCCTTGGTGGTGAAGCAGACAGGTTTGTTTTTGTTGATTTGCCGCAGCTGCTGGATGGTGAAATCGTTCAAAGAGGAGATGGACAGGGGAGCTGCGCTGGGCTCCTGTCCCAGCCAGTTCAAAACCTGACCCGCTTCGGTCTCATTTACGGTTCCGGAAAAGATGCTGACGCTTTGTGCGCCTTTTCGGACACTCAGACAGACCACGGTGTTTTCAAGCAGGACGTCGTTGCCTTCAAAGGACAGCGTTACGGGATCTGCGGCATCGGCAAAAACTTCACCGGAGGAAACCTTGGCAGAAAAATTCTCCAGAGAGGGATCTGTGATTTCCAGCTGAGCTTCAGAGGCCAGGGTCAGATGGCTGTTATTGACGGAAATCACCGCGGTAGCCCCGCTGCCACAGGTGATTTTGTCTCCCTGCCGCAGGGAGGTGTCAGCGTCTGCCTGATAGGCGACGCCGTTTCGTTCCATGGAGATGATGCCGCGGATGTCAGTCAAGAGGGCAGCGGAGCTGTCATCTTTGTCGAACCATCCTTGCAGGTGGCCGGTGACAAATATTCCGGCACCGAAAATCAGAATGATTGCGGCAACCATGATGTAGTTGGCTAGTTTTTGTTTTTTCTTCATAATATAACCTCCATAAACAAGAAAAAAGTCCCCGCCTTTGGGGACTTTTGCGCAAAAATTGTCTGCTTCAGAACCAGACAAAGGTGGACCTCATAGACCTCCCCAAGAGCCTATTGAGCTCAGGTCAAAGTCTGTATTCCGACTCCGGACGCCTCTGTGCAGCAGCCTTCTCAGAAATTTCCAATGACTGTCTGCGGCATTTGTCCGTATACGGCGGCTTGGTACCGTTGGGATTTTCCCATTCCAATGAAACAATGACCTTATATATTGTATAGCTGACAGGCGCTCTGCACCCATCGTAACATACTTTGCAGTGCATTGCAATCCTTTTTTAATTGGCTGTTGACAAAACTATGGGAAAGTGTTATGTTGAATATAAGAAATTGAGCAAGTGTTTGAGTGCTTCCGTCGGTGCTGCTGCCGGGAGAGAATAGGGAATTGGGTGAAACTCCCAAACGGTACCGCCACTGTAAGCGTGGAGGTTCTGCACACGGCGTGAGCCAGTCATTGGAGGAAACTCTGAGAAGGCGTGCAGAACTGAAGATGCGCAAGTCAGGAGACCTGCTTGAACGATGTTAGCTGTACCTTGATGAAATAAGGTGCAGCGGCATTTTGACGCAGAAATTCGGCTGCGGCAATCAGAAATGATTGCCGCGGTTTTTTTGCAAAAACGGAAATGGAGCCCCACATCTCATTCGATTTTCTGCAAAAATGCCGATTAAAGCACTGTGTACTGCCCAATTTTATGATTTTGAATTGGAGGAATGGAAAATGAAAAAACGCACGATAAGTTTCATTTTGATGCTGGCAATGCTTTTGAGTCTGTTGCCTGTGTCGGCCATGGCAGTAGACCGAGATGAAGCCAAGGACCAGGTCCATGTTATTGTGGAAAACACCACTTTCCCCAAAAGTGACGGTGCGCCCTGGGACGGGATACTGGTAGACACATGGGTGGACCTAAGCGACAGTTCTACCATGATGTCCTGCGTGGGGGCAGCGCTGGACGAAAAGGGCTATCAAGCCAAAGGATTGGAAAACAATTATATCAAGGAAATTCACGAACTTGCTGAGTTTGATGGTGGTTCCCAGTCCGGCTGGATGGGCACCTTGAACGACTGGTTCACCAACCAGGGCTTCGGTGCCTATACCGTGAAAGACGGTACTCTGTGCACCGGAGATGAGATCCGCATCATGTACACCAAAGAGTATGGTGCGGACTTGGGCGGTTCCTGGGGAAACACGGATACCAGCCTGAAGTCTCTGTCCTTCAGTGCGGGCACTTTGTCCCCCGAATTTGCAAGTGAAACACTGGAATATACCCTGGATGTTCCTGGTGATACGGACGGGGTTGTGGTGACACCCACCGCTGCCAACAAGAACTTCCAGGTTCATGTGAAGGTTGGCGAAACAGAGTATAAGCGTACTGCTGTGGTGCCGGTTGCCGATGAAACCGTACTTACCATTGAGGTGGGCACCGGTCCGTCCATGAATGCAGGTGCTACTCCCACCACTTATAAGGTGACCGTTCACAAGGCGGTGTCTCCTGTGGATGCTGCATGGCCTTCTTTCCGAGGCAACGGCTACAATAACGGTGTGACCGCAGTGCAGACTCCCAGAACGGCGCAAGATGTGGAACTCAAGTGGGCCAAAAAGCTTTCTACCGGCTGGACAGATGCTCCCAGCCCTGCCATTATTGTGGACAACGCCTTGATTTCCATATGCGGCTCTACCCTGAAAAAGCTGGATATCGCTAAAGGGAATGTCCTGAACGAGCAGAAAATGGAAGCAGCTACCAACTGGGGAACTGTGCCTCCCACCTATGCAGACGGCATGATTTTCTGCCCTCTTGCCGATAGCCGTGTGCAGGCATTTGACGCCAAAACACTGAAACCTCTGTGGGTTTACAAGGATGAACTGGCCAATCAGTCTCAAAGCCCCATTGCGTACGCAGACGGCAAGGTTTATGTGGGATTTGGCTATAACAGGCCTTCCAGCTTTGTCTGTCTCAACGCAAAAGACGGCACAGTATGCTGGCGTGAAACCGATGACAAGGGCTATTATTGGGCCGGTGCGGCGATTGTTGAGGATTATGTGATCTATGGCGGGGAAAACGGTCATCTTGTGAGCCGTAATAAGGATACCGGCAAGCTGATCTCTGATCTGACTGTAGAGGGGAATCCCAATATCCGCTCCACCGTTTCTTATGCCGACGGTCATGTATTCTTTACAACTAAAAATGCGCAGCTATGCAAAGCAGATCTTGACACCGCCACAGGTACGCTGAGTAATCTGGTTACTCTGGATTGCAGCAAGTACGGTGCGGAATCCACCAGCACCCCTACCGTATACAATGGTATTGCTTATTTCGGAGTAGGCTCTTTCAAAAAGCCGCAGCATATTGTGGCCGTCAACCTGGAACGCATGGAAGTGGTGTGGACCGTTGAAGAGGCCGGAAATCCCCAGTGCTCGGTCTTGCTGTCTACCGCCTATGCAGACACCGGATATGTGTATCTGTATGTAACCTATAATGCGCAACCCGGCGGCGTGGATGTCATCAAGGCCAAGATTGACGGCAGCGAAGCGACCAAGGAAACCCTGTTTGATGCAAAGGGCTATGAACAATACTGTATTTGCAGCGTGATCGCTGATGAGGAGGGCAACCTCTATTACAAGAATGACAGTGGTCACATGATTGCTCTGGGCATGACACAGGGCGCAAAAGACAAGGCAGTGGCAGAAAAGACAGAAGCTCTGATCAATGCCATTGGAAAGGTCACCCTGGAGTCCCAGGAGAAGATCGAGGCTGCCCGGGAATCCTATGATGCCCTGACCGCTGAACAGAAGGCCATGGTTTCTAACTATGGAGTTCTGGAAGAGGCAGAAAAGACTCTGGCCCAGCTGAAAAAGGAAGCTGCCGATCAGGCAGAAGCCAAAGAAGTGGAAGCGCTCATTGCAGCCATCGGCGAAGTAACACTGAGCTCTCAGGAGAAAATTGAGGCAGCCAGGAGCGCCTATGATGCCCTGACCGCCGAGCAGAAGCCTCTGGTTTCTAACTATGGGGTTTTGCAAGCAGCCGAAAAGACCCTGGCGCAGCTGAAAGAGGATGCAGAAAACAATGCAGCCGTCAAGGAGGTCGAGGCGCTGATTGCAGCCATCGGAGAAGTGACGCTGGACTCTCAGGAAAAGATCGAGGCAGCCCGTGCTGCCTACAACAAGCTGACCGATGAGCAGAAGAAGCTGGTTACCAACTACAAGGTGCTGGAAGCTGCCGAGGAATCTCTGCGTATCTGGCAGATGCCTAAAACTGACACGGCTAAGGCTTTTCAGGAAACAGGAGATTATCTGGAGAATCTGGCAAAGGAGACCCCTCCTGTTGTAAACTCCATCGGCGGTGAATGGCTGGTTCTCGGCCTGGTAAGAAGCGGCAGAGAAGAGCCTGCCGGGTATTATGATAATGTGCTGGAGTATGTGACCCGGGAAATCAATAATAAAGAGCAGCTCCATCGCAGCAAGTCTTCTGATAATTCCCGTGTGATCCTGGCGTTGACGGCCATTGGTAAGGATGTAACCGATGTTGCAGGCCACAACCTGCTCAAGGGCCTCACGGATATGAAGTATGTACAGAAGCAGGGGATCAATGGCCCCATTTGGGCGCTGATTGCCTTTGATTCTAAAAACTATGAGATTCCCACGGCCTTTGAAGGCGACAAGCAAGTGACCCGTGAGGGCCTGCTGGAGAGCATCCTTGCAGCACAGCTGGAAGACGGCGGCTGGGCCCTTTCCGGCACCACGGCCGATCCCGATATGACCGCCATGGCCATTCAGTCCCTGGCTCCTTACTATCAGAAAAATGAAACGGTAAAGGCTGCTGTTGATCATGCCCTTGAGACCCTGTCTCAGATGCAGATGGCAGATGGTGGATTTGGCTCCTGGGGAACCGTGAATTCCGAATCTGCGGCTCAGGTCATCGTCGCTCTGACCTCTCTTGGGATTGACCC
>JARIBV010000041.1 GCA_029257335.1 Faecousia sp. | reverse complement strand
GCAGCCGCACTCCTCATCATGGTGATGGTGCTCGTGGACATGGGCCTTCAAATCAGCCAGTTCCAGCGCCAGGGTGTTCTGCTGCTCCATGGCCTCCACCAGCTGTGCGCCGGTGAGCTGATCCCAGGGAGTGGTCACAATGGTAGCCTTGTCGTTGCGCTCTCTCAGCAGGGCCACGGCTGCGTCCAGCTTTGCCTGGGGAATATCCCCGGTACGGCTGAGGATGATGGTGGAAGCAGTTTCCACCTGATTGTTATAGAACTCACCGAAGTTTCGCATATAGACCTTGCACTTGTTGGCATCGGCCACGGTAACGGTATAGCCCAGCTCCACATCAGGACCGGTGACCTTCCGGACAGCGGCAATGACATCACTGAGCTTGCCAACGCCGGAGGGCTCGATGATGACCCGGTCGGGGGCATACTCTGCGATGACCTGTTCCAGAGCCTTGCTGAAATCCCCAACCAGAGAGCAGCAGATGCAGCCGGAGTTCATTTCCCGGATCTCGATACCGGTCTCCTGCAAGAAGCCGCCATCAATGCCGATCTGGCCGAAGTCATTTTCGATCAGAACCAGCTTTTTGGTCTCATAGCCCTCTTTCAGCATTTTCCGAATGAGGGTGGTCTTTCCTGCTCCCAGGAAGCCGGAGTAAATATCAATTTTTGTCATAGCTTTATCACACCTTTATTGATTTCATAGAAATTCTATGAGAAGAGTTTCTTTCTATCAAATGATACCACGATTTTCCTTTTGGCGCAACTGATTTCCGAAGGAAGGTTTCCCTCTTTCTATCCTGCCCCTTTTATCATACATATCAAACCGAAAAAATGCAACCAATTCTGCAAATCCCGCTCCTTTTTCCGTAAACTTCACATAAAACCATGCCTGACCACGTTTCATTGCACCCATGTGCATTGACGGATTTATTTTTTGTGCTATAGTAAGAAACAGCCGTTCGGAAAGCAGCTTTTTCTAACTTTTCAGGGAGGAATTTATGGAATATCTATATCACGGGTCCATCACGGAAGGGATCATAGAATTAGAAGCTTGCTCCAAATCACACGATTCCGAAGATAACATTGTTTACTTAACCGGATGCATCCCTTATGCGCTCTTTTATATCTGGGACAAAGCCCACAATCATACACCGGTAAAACATGTGACGGGTTGGGTCAAAAATGGAATTGCCTATTATGAAGAACAGTTCCCGGACCAGCTGAAAACCTTTTACAAAGGTGTTTCCGGCTATTTATACTGCATTCCGAAAAGCTCTGATATTTTCATGGTAAAAGAACGGGAGCATATGTATTTCAGCAGAAAAAATATCAAAACAGATCATGCTGTATTGATTCCGGATGTGTATGAAGAACTGCTGAACTACGAAGCCTTGGGCCAGCTGAAACTGTTGAGATACAATGAGCAGTCGGAAAACCGGCAGCAGGAGCTGACTGACATCATAAAAAATTTCATTCTGCAATCCGATTTTTTCCGCGACCAGCCTGTGCAGGCGGAATTTATGAAACGATATTTTGCGAAGTCATGGGAAAAGGCTGCGAAAAACAAATGAATAACCGAAAAAATGGTGTACCGGACAAAACTCCGGTACACCATTTTGTATCAGTAGCAAACCTTAACGGTACGAATCTGGAAGGGCTTGAAGGTCAGTTCTGCCGGGTCAATGGCGGACTTCTCCTCTTCCAGCATATTGCAGTCATAGACCGCCTTTACGGGGTGGTCGAAGGTCAGAGCCGTGCGGGCATAGTCCCCGGCAGCCTCGTACAGACGCAGAATATACGCATTGTGTGCATCCTCACAGGGCTTGACGGTCTCAATGATGACATTGGGCGCCCCCACCTTCACCAGGGACCGGGTTTCCTCTGCACCGGTGCGCACCACAGGGGAATAGTTGAAGGCATAAGCGGGCTGAATGACGCTCTCTGCTCCGAAGGCCCCATTGTGGATCACCAGGGCATAGCGGCAATAGTGGCGGCCCTTGTCGCCAATCTTGTCGGGACGCACACCGCCCTTGTGAAGGGACAGACGCATGCTGCCTTCCTGCACGGACAGACCATACTTGCTGTCGTTCAGCAGGGCAATGCCATAGCTGTTTTCGCTGAGGTCACTGTACTTATGATTGCAGATCTCAAAGCGGGCCTTTTCAGTCTCCGTGGAACGATGGTTGGAGCGGCGGATATAACCGAACTGGATCTCGTTGCGCACGCCGTCACAGTGCAGAGAGGTGTCAAAGGCGGTCTTGAGGAACCGGTGCTCCTCCTGCCAATCAATGATGGTCTCAAAGGTAATCATGGGGCTGTTGGCGTCAAAGACCATATCCTGCTCAATGGTGGACTTGTCGCTGATGGCGTAGCGGCTCCGAATCCGAAGCTCTACTGCACCGTCGGAAATGATCTTCCGTTCCAGAAGCTTTCCGGCAGGGGCAAACTTTTCTTCCTCGTCTGCATCCAGGTCCCAGTTGTCCCAGGCAGCAGGCACATCCTCTGCCATGAGGAAGCTATTGAAGGGCAGACCATGGACCAGCTCCCGGCCGTTTCTTCGGTCGATCATGGAGCCGATGGTACCATTGTCGTCAAAAACCACCTGCAAGAAGGGGGTGGTCAGGTGGTTGCCTTCCATCCGGAATGCGGTAGGTGCCTCACAGGCCTGTGCACTGCCATGCAGAACACAGCTGGAAAGACCGGGGATCACCACATTGGAAACCGCCAGCATCTTCTTTCCGAACAGGTCCTCATAGCTCTGGGACTCGTGGCCCTCGATGCCCGCAAACTCGCCGGGCAGATGGAGGGTATCTCTTCTTTCAAAGGACACGGGGTTCAGAAGCGTGAGTTTGCCGGCTTCGTCCCGGGTTTCCAGAAGTTCCTGGGTCATCCGGTCGGCCTGCCGGATGGTCTCACGCACCACCCGACGGGTCTCCTCGTGGACGCTGTGGATGCAGGTGCCGGGCAGAATGTCATGGAACTGACGCACCAGCAGGGTGTTCATCAGGGGCTCCACTTCGGTGCCGTCTGCGGCAATGCCCTTCTTCACTGCGTCCCGCACCAGCGCGAATTCCAGGTTGTGCAGAGCGATTTCACAGTCCCGGTTGTTGCGCTTGATCTCGGACTGGTTGGTGAGGGTGCCGCGGTGCAGCTCCAGATACATTTCATCGGCATAGATGCTGGGCTCTTTGATGGTATCTTCCAGCTGCTTCATAAACTGCGATACGGTCTGATAGCCGCTGCGGGGTGCGCCCTCCAAGTCCTCCAGACGGCGGGCCATTTCCAGCATTTCAAATTCGGGACCGCCGCCGCCGTCACCACGGCCGAAGGAGAACAGACGCATGGAAGAGGCGCCCTTTTCCATGATCTGGTCGCTGCCGTCGGTCATTTCATGGTAGGCTTCCGCAGAGGGGCCCATGTGGATGCGGTTCAGATGAGTCAGAACCCGGGTTCCGTCCAAACCCTGCCAATAGAAGGAGGTATAGGGGAACTTGGTGGTGTCGCCCCAGGCCATTTTGGTGGTCTGGAAGTACTTCACTTCACATCCTCTCATGATCTGAGGAATGGCGAAGGAATAGCCAAAGGTGTCGGGCAGCCAGAAGCTGTCGGCGGTATAGTTAAAGTACTTCCGGGTAAACCGCTGGCCCCAGACAAACTGCCGAATCAGATATTCGCCGCCGGTGAGGTTGCAGTCACACTCCACCCATACGCCGCCGTTGGGCTCATAGCGTCCCTCCCGGACCGCCTTGCAGATGCGGTCAAACAGTTCAGGGTTGTTCCGGCGGATGATGTCACTGTGGTAGGCGGAGGACTGGACGAACTTGTATTCGGGATACTCCTCCATAAGGTTCAGCTGATTGGCATAGGTTCTGGCGCATTTCTTTTCGGTCTCGCTAATGGGCCAGAGCCATGCGGTGTCCATGTGGCTGTGGCCAATGAGGCCCACCCAGGGAGCGGAACCGCTGTTCTTCTTGGCCAGCTGCTCCTTGAGATAGGGGGATGCCTGGCGGAGCTTCTGCCGGAATTCCTCGTCGGTACAGGCGTCGGGACTGTAGTACAGGGTCCTGTGCACCTGCAGCAGAGCCTGATCCACCTCCGCCTTGCGGAAGGAATTGTCCGGCAGGGAGTTGCGCAGAGAAATGAGGGTCTTCAGGTCAAACAGGAATTCCATCAGCTCATCGTCACGCAGACATACATCCAGAGAGCCAATGGAGAAGGTATAGTTGTGCTCCTCGTTTTCAAAGGGCTGGGTACCGGGCATATCGTGGTATGCATAACATTCCAGGGCAAATTCAAAGGTCTGGCCGGCCCTGGCTGCCGCAGTGATGCGGTTGCAGTAGTGGTTGCCGTGGGTCACTTCCACATATTTGGCGGCGTAGTTGCTGTGCATGCAGCCGTCCACCCACAGGGTCCCTTCATAGGCGCCGATGTGGTTATACAGATACAGGGCCTTTCCGTCATATTCCTGCGGAACGGTATAAGAGCAGCGGAACCAGCCATATACGCCGTCACCGCCCCAGGTTCTGCTTTCGGGGATTGCCTTAAAAAGTCCTTCCTCCGGAATCTCATGCAGGGGCGTGGTGGTCTCATACAGGCGCAGGCCCTGGGCCTGGCCAATGGGCACAAACAGCCGCTCCTGAAGCATTCCCACCAGACGGTTCAGCTTATCCAGAGTTTTTATCATACTATTGGGTGCTAACATGGTCCATTTCCTCCTTGTTCAGGGACACCGTGTGCCCGTTGTGGCTTTCACACGGAGATACCATTGTTTTTTCTGCTTTTTTCATTGTAGCACAGACGCACTAACATATCAACATCCTATATGTTTTCTCATGAAACCATAAAAAAATCAAGCTGAACCTGCATCTTTTCATCTGCAAATTCAACTTGACTTTTTGATACTATTTAGGAGTTCATAGGCTGTCGGGCACAAATTTACATTGAAATCTGTGCAAAAAATCATTTGTTTGCTTCCGACATAGCGGCTCTCTTCTGCCGCAGAACCTCTTCCACTCCATCCAGATCTTCTTCCGTCAGCTCCAGTTGATTCAGCATCGCCGCAAACAGAGCCGGTGCAGAAGGTCGGGTCTTGGTGGTTGTGCCAATCACGCCGGCGTAATATTCCTCACAGGTGACCGCCGCCTCAAAGGTACGGCCGTAGGTCTTACCGCTGCGGACAAATCCAGCCTCTCGAAGTGTGCCCTTCTTCAACAGACTGTTCAGCAGGATGTGCACGGAATTAGATTTCCAGGACTTTTCCACAGACAGCTTCAACAAGTCCCCTCTAGACAATGGCTTATCTGCTTCCCAAAATACGTCCATGACCTCAATCTCATTCTTTGTCAAATTCATCATTTCATCTCCTTTACTTTGTAGGTTTTATACATTCTACCTCAACTCTTTTGATTTCGCAAGTATTATTTCTAATTTTTTTCAATTTATTCACATCTTTATGCATATTATAAACTGCACAAAAATCAGAGCGTGCCCCTTGTTCCCGGGACACGCCCTGTATAATTGAATGAATAATGATTCTATCGGATGCCGGACAGGGGGCTTTGGGCCAAGATTTTGGTTTCCCAGGCCATTGCCTCCCGCTGAATGATGTCGGTCTTTGCGGAAAGCTCCTCCACAAAGGCCTGGTCCCGAATGGAGCCCAGGTTCACCCGAACATTGTACAGCGCACCCAGAACGGCGGTTCTGGCCATCATGGTTCCCACCATGCCGTCGGTCACTGCGTTGGGGTTTCCGATGGTCACCGCCTGTTCCAGGCTGGGCATCAGGGACAGAGCCGCCTGGGCCACCTCCAGAGGAACCTTAGCCGCCTCCTTGAGACCCTCCTGCATGGCGGCCTTCCGGACCTCCTTTTCCTCATCGGTGGACTTGGGCATGGCAAGGGCTGCCATATACTGGTCAAAGGCGCTGCTGTCCCGGTCAATGGCTGCCAGCAGCTGCTCCCGGATGGGAGGAATGGTACGGATGATCTCATCCATGGCTTCCTGGGATGCGGCGTACTTTTCCCGTCCCACCGTGAGCCGGGCCACCATCTCTGCCAGAGCCGCTGCCAAGGTTCCTGCCAGGGCAGACACGCTGCCGCCGCCGGGTGCCGGGGCATCAGAGGCGGTAATGGCCGCAAACTCAGTTACCGTTAAATTTTTCAGTTCCATTTGCTTCTCACAGTCTGTTTTCCAGCACCTGGTCGCCGTTAAAGCCTTCCAGCTGCAGATAATAGGCGGCGCAGTCCATGAGCGCCTGCTGCGGAATGAGGCCCACGATCTCACTGCCCAGCACATTGACGCCGTAGCGCTTGGCCTCCATCTTCACGGTCTCAAATACCCGATAGACGGCGGTCTGGGTGAAGTCGGTCAGGTTCATGGACACCTGGGCCAGGTTCCGGTCCTCCAGATGGACGCCCATGGCCTTGCAGTAGCGGAAGCCGCCGTTCATGTGGCGGATGTTCTTTGCAATGGCGGAGGCAATCTCCACATTGGGGGTATCCAGGTTGATGTTATAGGCAATCAGAGGCATCCGGGCACCGATGCAGGTGGCACCGCCGGTGGGGTGAATGGTGTGGGGGCCGTAGTCGGGAATCCACATGGGGTCTTTCATCTTCTCTGCCATGCCCTCAAACTGGCCCTTCCGGACCTGCGCCAGGTTTTCACGGTGAGGCGCGGTTGCGGACTTCTCGTACAGGAAGAAGGGCTGGCCGTACTTCTCGGAGGCCAGCTTTGCAGTCTCCTTTGCAATGCGGTCCGCATCTTCCACGGTAGTGTTGCGGATGGGGATGAAGGGGATCACATCCACGCAGCCCATTCTGGGGTGCTGGCCCTGATGCTTGGTCATGTCGATCAGCTCCACCGCACGGCCCACGGACTCTACCACGGCATCGCGCAGAGGCTCCGGCTCACCGATGATGGTGAGAACGCAGCGGTTGTGGTCGTGATCCCAGGTGTAGTCCAGAAGGCGCACACCGGGCTTGCCACGGAAGCAGTCGCACAGTTTTTCAATAACGGACAGGTCTCTGCCTTCGCTGAAATTAGGTACACATTCCAAAATCTGATCCATGATGTTTACATCCTTTCTTCCCTTAGGCTTCCCAGACGGGAATGCCGTTTTTCACTACAGTGCGGGTGAGATTTTCGCCGAAGCGATAGAAAATATAATCCAGATTGGGAGCATCCCAAATCACCAGATCCGCCTGCTTGCCGGGCTCCAGGGTGCCCACCTGATCCGCTCTGTGCACTGCCGCGGCAGCATTCACGGTGACGGCGGTGAGGACCTCCTGGGGGGAAAGCTTATAGTTCCAGCATGCCAGATTCATAACAAACTGGAGGTTGAGGCTGGGACAGGAGCCGGGGTTATAGTCGGAGGCCACTGCCACCGGTACCCCTGCCTGCACCATGTCCCTTGCCCTTGCATAGGGCTTGTTGAGATAGAAGGAGGTGGCAGGCAGAAGGACTGCCACGGTGCCCCCCTGGGCCAGGGCCTCAATGCCGGAATCCGTGGCGGCGATCAGGTGCTCGGCAGAGACCGCATGCAGCTGTCCTGCCAGCTCCGTGCCGCCCAGGGCATCGATTTCGTCCGTGTGGATCTTGGCCTTCAGTCCGTGGGCCTGGCCTGCTTCCAGAATTCTCCGGGATTCTTCCGGGGTAAACACACCGGTTTCGCAGAACACATCGCAAAATTCCGCAAGCCGCTCCTTGGCGATATAGGGGATCAGCTCCTGGGTCAAAAGCCGCAGATACCCTTCCCGGTCGTTCTGATACTCCACCGGCAGGGCATGGGCCCCCAGAAATGTTCGGACCAGCTCCACAGGCTGGAGCTTCTCCAGATCCTGCATCACCTGCAGCTGCTTGAGCTCCGTATCCCGGTCAAGGCCGTAGCCGCTCTTGGCCTCACAGGTGGTGACGCCCAGAGACAGCATGGTGTGCAGGGCCTTTTGTGCCCGTTCCACCAGCTCCTCCCGGGTGGCCTGCCGGGTCATGCGGACCGTAGACAGGATGCCGCCGCCCTGGGCCAAAATCTCCAGATAGGGAACGCCCTTTCTCTTCATGGCCAGCTCATGCTCCCGCCAGCCGCCGAATACCAGATGGGTGTGGGCGTCCACCAGGCCGGGAGTTACCAGAGAGCCCTTTGCATCCAGGACCTGGGCTTCCCGGAGCAGGTCCTCAGGGGCCTGCCCCTGGCCCATGGCGGTGATGATCCCATCCTCCGCCGCCAGCCAGGCATCCTCCAGCACCAGGATCTCCCCCTGCCGGGGGCCGGATCTGGGGCCGTTTCCGGTGGGGGTGGCCAGCATTCCGATATTGGAGACGACCAGACGCTTTTTCATGGTTATTCCCCCAAAATGCTGCGGATCATATCCCGGTCTGCCACCTGGGGCACGGTGATATGGTCGGTTTCCTTAAACTGCTCGTTATAGGACTCCACGGTTTCCAAGGCGTTCTCGTTTCTCGCCCATGCACGGCGGGACACGCCTACCATGGTATCCCAGGGCATTGCCATGGACAAGATGGTATCCACCCGCTCGGAGCCGTCCAGCACCATGCCGAAGCCGCCGTTGATAGACTTGCCAATGCCAACGCCGCCGCCATTGTGAAGAGCCACCAGGCTCATGCCGCGGGCGCAGTTGCCTGCATAGCACTGCACGGCCATATCCGCCATGATGTTGGAGCCGTCTTTGATGTTGGAGGTCTCACGGAAGGGAGAGTCCGTTCCGCCGGTGTCGTGGTGGTCACGGCCCAGCATAATGGGGCCAACCTCACCGTTTCTCACCATCTCATTGAATTTCAGAGCAATCTTCATGCGGCCCAGGGCATCCTGATACAGGATCCGGCACTGGGTGCCAACCACCAGCTTGTTTTTCTTTGCATCCCGAACCCAGACATAGTTATCCCGGTCCTGATAGCGGCGGTCGGGATCGATGCAGTCCATGGCGGCCTTGTCGGTCTTATCCAGATCCTCGGGCTTGCCGGACAGGCAGCACCAGCGGAAGGGGCCATAGCCATAGTCAAACAGCTGGGGTCCCAGAATGTCCTCCACATAGGAGGGGAACACAAAGCCGTCCAGGTCGTTTTCGCCGTTGCGGCAGACTGCCTTCACGCCCGCATCAAAGACGGCCTTCAGGAAGCTGTTGCCATAGTCAAAGAAGTAAGTGCCACGGTCATGGAACTTGCAAATCATCTCATAGTGGTGGCGCAGGGTCTTGTCCACCAGCTTGTGGAAGGTCTCGGGATCTTCTGCCAGCATCCGGGTACGCTCCGGGAAGGTCAGGCCCTGCGGGCAGTAGCCGCCGTCATAGGGCACATGGCAGGAGGTCTGGTCAGACAGCAGATCGATGTGGACATCGTTTTCATACAGATATTCCAGCAGATCCACAATATTGCCGCAGTAGGCAATGGCGCAGGGCTCCTTCGCCGCCAGCTTTTCCTTTGCCATGGCCAGGGCCTCGGGCAGGCTTTCCGTAACGGCGCTGACCCAGCCCTGAGTGTAGCGGGTCTGGATTCTGGACATATCCACCTCGGCAATGAGGGCCACGGCTCCGGCGATCTCGGCAGCCTTGCCCTGTGCGCCGGACATGCCGCCCAGGCCGGAGGTCACATACAGTCTGCCGGCCAGATCCTGGTCCTTGGGAATGCCCAGCACCAGACGGCCCGCATTGAGCAGGGTGTTGAAGGTGCCGTGGACAATGCCCTGAGGTCCAATGTACATCCAGCCGCCGGCGGTCATCTGGCCATAGTTGGCAACGCCCATGGCAGCGGCACGGTTGAAGCCCTGCAGGTTATCAAACTCGCCCACCATGAGGCCGTTGGAGATAATGACACGGGGGGCCAGCTTATGGGACCGGAACAGGCCCAGAGGGTGGCCGGACATGACCACAAGGGTCTGCTCCTGGGTCAGGACCTCCAGATATTTCTTAATCAGACGATACTGCATCCAGTTCTGGCAGACCTGGCCGGTCTCACCATAGGTGACCAGCTCATAGGGATACAGCGCCACATCAAAGTCCAGGTTGTTATCCATCATGACCTGGAAGGCACGGCCCTCCACACAGGCACCCCGATATTCGTCGATGGGCTTTCCGTGGATCTCCCCGGCGGGACGGAAGCGGTAGCCATAGATTCTTCCGTGTTCATCCAGCTCCTGTGCAAATTCCCGGGCCATCTGCTCATGGTACTGCTTGGGAATATAACGCAGGGCATTGGCAATGGCCAGCTCCCGGTCAGACTCGCTCAGCTTGGATTCCCGGCGGGGAGCACGGCGAATTCCGGGGGCAAAGGCGGGATAGTCCGGCAGAGGACCATCCAACTGAAACAGCTTGGCATTCAAATCCATAATAGTTTCCTCCTGTTGTTCTCCTGTTGTCATCCAAGTGGACTGCCCCCTGGCGGAGGCAGTCCCCATCCGTCAATTACAGTTCGATTTCACCCACGGCCTCTTCCACTGCCTTCAGCAGGCGGCCGTCTTTGATGGTATTTTCACAGTTGTTGATATCGTCGTACAGAGGACGGTCATCATCCAGATAGGCGCAGACGGAGCGAATCACATCATAAGCGGGCTTGGTGCCCTTGCCCAGACGGTCCTTGCCCTCCAGCAGGTCCACGGCCTGGCAGGCGCACATGATCTCCATGGACAAAACCCGGCGGACATTGCCCAGGATCTCGCCGGCCTTTCTGGCGGCGATGGTACCCATGGAAACATGGTCCTCCTGACCGGCGGAGGAGGGAATGCTGTCCACGCTGGCAGGATGGGCCAGGACCTTGTTTTCGGATACCAAAGCGGCAGCGGAGTACTGCACGATCATAAAGCCGGAGTTGAGACCGCCCTTCTTGACCAGGAAGGCGGGGAAGCTGCCGATGTTGGGGTTCACCAGACGCTCCAGGCGGCGCTCGGAGATATTGGCCAGCTCGGAAAGGGCAATGCCCAGGAAATCAAAGGCCAGAGCCATGGGCTGACCGTGGAAGTTGCCGCCGGAAATGCCCTGCATGGTCTCTTTGAAAATGATGGGGTTGTCGGTAACGGCGTTCATCTCCGTTTCCACCTTGGACTTCACATAGGCAATGGCGTCCTTGCTTGCGCCGTGGACCTGAGGTACGCAGCGCAGGCTGTAGCCGTCCTGCACACGGATCTCGCCCTGGCTGGTGATATTGC
Source organism: Faecousia sp. (assembly GCA_029257335.1). Taxonomy (GTDB): domain Bacteria; phylum Bacillota; class Clostridia; order Oscillospirales; family Oscillospiraceae; genus Faecousia. Next base: position 66,234 of record JARIBV010000041.1, on the reverse strand, counting down.
CGCTGTCGCTCAGCAGATCCCGCAAAATGGCGGCGGTCTTCATCTGGCCGTCGTGGGGGCGAACGGCGTGCACTCTGGGATCCAGAGCGTCCTTTACGCCCCGGTTGGCCTCAAAGCTCAGAGCAGCAGCGATATCGGCCACCTTCAGAAGATTCAGAGCATCATACACGGCCAGAGCGCCTACAGAGGTCATGGCCTGGGTGCCGTTGATGAGGGCCAGGCCCTCCTTGGCCACCAGCTCCACCGGTTCAATGCCGGCTTTCTTCATGGCCTCGGCACCGGGCATCACTTCGCCCTTGTACTCGGCCACGCCCAGACCCAGCATAGGCAGGACCATGTGGGACAGAGGAGCCAGGTCACCGCTGGCGCCCAGAGAGCCCTTCTGAGGAACCACAGGCACAACGCCGTGGTTCAGCATATCGATGAGGGTCTGCACCACCACGAGTCTGGTGCCGGAAAAGCCCTTTGCCAGATTGTTCACCCGCAGGAGCATCATGCCACGGACTACCTCACGGGCGAAGGGATCGCCTGCGCCCACGGCGTGGGTTACAATCAGGTTCTTCTGCAGCAGCTTGCATTCGTCATGGGTAATGGTCACATCGCTGAACTTACCGAAGCCCGTTGTGATTCCATAGACCACTGCGTCTTCATCTACCAGCTTGTCAACCACCTGACGAGAGGCCAGGATGTTCTGCTTGGCTTCCTCGGACAGTGCGACCTGCGCATCCTTGCGGCACACCGCCACCAGATCCTCCAGTGTCAGCGTATTGCCGGTAATCAGTATCTTTTCCATGTTGATCCTCCCTGTATTTTTCTGCCCGGACCAATGTCCGGGCTGTATGATGGGGTTTGTCTTGTTATAGTCATTGTATACGATTTCTCCTGAAAACACAATGGTTATTTTTTCATCAAAGTCACAAATTTTGGGCCTATTTCTGTAACTTCTCACAGTTTTTATCAGTTTATCTCGATAAAATCCTACAGGTATGACATGTTTTCATACACCGATATTCTGCATATTATTCATTTTCATTTTTGCTTTCACACATAAAAGTCTTAAAATAGCGGCCCGAAAGTGCCAAAAACCGCCCATTGCGCAAGCGTAGGATTCTGTCCCATCCATTTGTATCTGTACGCTGTCAATACACATCTGCAAGCCCTGTGTGCATGTTCCGCCGCAGCCCCGTTCCTGGAAAGACCGCCCGCACTTTCTGCGGAAAGTTCTCTTTTCCATGCCCCCCGGGGGAGATTGGAAAAATTGCAGATGAAATCGCCGTCTTTTATCGGAAGCGGTCAGTGCTGTCTCTTCCCTCCCCCCCTCCGGTCCCCTCTTCTTTGCAGACCTTGTGCAGAGTCTTTTTTCCTTGCGCAGGCCTTTTTCTCCTTGAGAATCCTGCTCAGGTATCTTCTCTTATGAACATCTTATAAAATTCCATTTTATTCCTGCTGTCTCCCCTTCCCCGGCAATCCGGGCGCATATCTCTTTTTTCGGGCAAATCCTCCGAAAAAAAGGTGGTATACTTTTCTCGCAGTCTGTGCTATAATAGCAATAACTGTGTACCACTTGTGTACATGCCATTTGTCGTTTTTGCGGATCTTCCGCATTGAAAACAAGGGGATATGGGTTTTTTCAGGCAGCCTGGTGATCGTGTGAGTTTGAAAACGCGCAGGGTTTCAAAAAACGGTCTCAGGATGCTCTGTTTGCTGTACCCATTTTCTATCCCCTCCCACTGACAGCCGGCCATACAGTCAGGTCGGCACTGTTTTAATATCATCGGGTATCCCGAAATTTTTGTATCAATTATAAAGGAGTTGTATCACTTTTGGCTGAAAAACTAAAAATTATTTCCCTGGGCGGTTTGAATGAAATCGGTAAAAACATTACCGTTTTGGAATATGGGAAGGATATGATCGTGGTGGACTGCGGCGTGGGCTTCCCGGAGGACGATATGTACGGCGTGGATCTGGTGATCCCCGACTTCACCTACCTGATAAAAAATCAGGCAAAGCTCAGAGGCTTCTTCATCACCCACGGTCACGAGGACCACATCGGTTCTCTGCCCTATTGCCTTCAGCAGGTCAACGCCCCTGTCCATGTGACCCCCATGACCGGCGGACTCATCAAGCTGAAGCTGGAAGAGCACAAGCTGGATCAGGTGAAGCTGGTGACCCATAAGCCCGGCGATGTGGTAAAGGCCGGCTGCTTCCAGGTGGAGTTCATCCATGTCAACCATTCCATTGCCGACGCCGTCTGCTTCTGCATCACCACCCCCGTGGGTAAGGTCATTATGACCGGCGACTTTAAGATCGACCCCACCGCCGAAGGCGGCATGATGGATCTGGGCCGTCTGGGCGTATTGGGCAAGGAGGGCATCCTGGCCCTTCTGTGTGACTCCACCAATGTGGAGCGCACCGGCTACACCCCCTCCGAGCAGGTGGTCACGGAGAGCCTGGACCGTCAGTTTAAAAACTGTTCCCAGAGAATCATCATCACCACCTTCGCTTCCAATATGCACCGCATTCAGGCGGTTTTGCAGATTGCCCATCGCTACGGCAGAAAGGTGGCCGTCACGGGCCGCAGCATGGAAAATGTGCTGAAAGTGGCCGCTGAGCTGAACTATCTGAAGGTCCCTGCCAACACCATTGTGGATATCAGTGCCATCAAGACCCTGCCCAAAGATAAAATCGTCATCGTTTCCACCGGCTCCCAGGGCGAAAACATGTCTGCCATGTACCGCATGGCCTTCTCCACCAACAAGCAGGTGGAGATCCAGCCCGGCGACCGGATCATCATTTCCGCCTCCGCCATTCCCGGCAACGAAAAGGCCATTTCCCGGATCATCAACGAGCTTTACCGCAAGGGTGCCGAGGTGGTGTATGAAAAGTCCGAGGGCCTCCATGTGTCCGGCCATGCCTGCCAGGAGGAGCTGAAGATCATCCACGCCCTCACCAAGCCCAGATACTTCATCCCCATCCACGGCGAGCAGCGGCACCTGCAGATCCATGCCAAACTGGCCAAGCAAATGGGCATGAACCCCAAAAATATTCTGGTTTCCGATATCGGTCAGGTCATGGAGCTTTCTGCCCGTACCTGCCGGGTCAACGGCACCGTCCCCGCAGGCAAAGTACTGGTGGACGGCACCGGTGTGGGCGATGTGGGCAGCGTGGTACTCCGGGACCGGAAGCATCTGGCCCAGGACGGTATGCTGGTGGTCTGTGTGAACCTGTCCAGCCAGGACGGCTCCATTATCTCCGGCCCGGATATCATCACCCGTGGCTTTGTGTATGTGAAAGAGTCCGAGACCCTGATGGAGGATCTGCGGCTGATTGCCCTGGATTCCGTGGAGCGCTGCCAGAAGAAGGGGGCCAGAGACTGGGCCACCATCAAGTCCTCCATTAAGAACGATCTGTCCAGCTACCTCTATAAAACCACCAAGCGCAATCCCATGATTTTGCCGGTGATTATGGAAATCTGATCGATCTTATCATTTTATTGTATAACAGTTCAGGGCCGCCTCAAATCCTGAGGCGGCCCTGTTTTGCAGGCCGGAATCTTTTGATTGCGGCGATCATATCCATCAGGATGGCACCGCCTTTATTTCTTTCTGAAGTAACCGGGAATCTGGGACAAAATGGGAAGCAGGCCGGAAACCAGGCCCACAACGGACATGACCTTCAGCCGCACCTCCTGCTGACGGGTAATGCTTCCCAGGAGCCGGGCGCTCTGCCAGGAGCCCCACTGGTCCGCCATGGTATAGCTCCAGGCCGCTACCGCCAGAAGGAAGCACACACAAGCCAGGGCGCTGCCCCAGACCGGCCCGGTTTTTCTCTGCAAAAGCAGTCCCAGAAAGAAAAATACCATAGGCAGCAGACTCAAAACCAGACACAGCGCCAGATCTCCCGTCCCGAAAGCAGAAAGGCAGAACACATTTTGTGCAATTGTTATAAAACGCCACCAGCTCAAGGGAGACAGGACAGCTGCAAAAAACAGAATATGAATTATCCATCGAAAAGTTCGGTTTTTCATCGATATTTCCTCCTATGGTTTCTTTCCCCTATTATACAGTCATCAGTAGCAAATGTAAAGGCATGTCTTTCCAATTTCGCAACAGGCAACAAATATTTCCATATCGATACAGGATTAGCTATAGAGAATTTTTCCCGAAGAAAAATCACACTTTTTTTCGTCATTGTGCAGAATCTAGGCAGAGTGCAAAGTTATTCGTTGACATTTTGCCTAGATGATGATAAAACAGTATTAGATCAAGGGCACACTGTCCCCCTGACCGAATATGTGGATAGGGTTATACCAACGGCTTTATCCATAAATCCTGTATGGGCCTGGGCCATTCCAACGGCAGGGTACCAACAATAATACAAGGAGATTGATGAACATGGCTTTCAAAACTGACATTGAAATCGCACAGGAAACCCCGATGCAGCCCATTACTGAGGTTGCCAAGACCGCCGGTGTGGATGAAAAGTACCTGGAGCAGTACGGCAAGTACAAGGCAAAGGTGGACTACAACATCCTCAACGAGACCGACCGTCCCGATGGCAAGCTGATCCTGGTCACTGCCATCAACCCCACTCCCGCCGGCGAAGGTAAGACCACCACCACCGTTGGTCTGGCCGACGGCATGCGCAGAATCGGCAAGAATGTTCTGGTTGCACTGCGCGAGCCCTCTCTGGGTCCTGTCTTTGGTGTAAAGGGCGGCGCTGCCGGCGGCGGCTACGCTCAGGTTGTGCCCATGGAGGACATCAACCTGCACTTTACCGGTGACTTCCACGCAATCGGCGCTGCCAACAACCTGCTGGCCGCTATGCTGGACAACCACATTTATCAGGGCAACGCTCTTGGCATTGACCCCCGTCAGATCACCTGGCGCCGCTGCGTCGATATGAACGACCGTCAGCTCCGCTTCGTCACCGACGGCCTGGGCGGCAAGACCAACGGTATGCCCCGTGAAGATGGCTACGACATCACCGTTGCTTCCGAGATCATGGCTGTTTTGTGCCTGGCTTCCGATATTACCGACCTCAAGAACCGTCTGGCTCGTCTGGTCGTTGCTTACACCCGTGAGGGCAAGCCCGTTACCGCCGGCGATCTGAAGGCCCAGGGTGCCATGGCTGCCCTGCTGAAGGATGCTCTGAAGCCCAACCTGGTTCAGACTCTGGAGCATACCCCCGCATTTGTACATGGCGGCCCCTTCGCCAACATCGCACATGGCTGCAACTCCGTCACCGCCACCAAGATTGCTCTGAAGCTGTCCGATTACACCGTTACCGAGGCAGGCTTCGGCGCTGACCTGGGTGCCGAGAAGTTCCTGGACATCAAGTGCCGCATGGCCGGTCTGAAACCTTCCTGCGTGGTTCTGGTTGCTACCGTCCGCGCCCTCAAGTACAACGGCGGCGTTCCCAAGGCCGAGACCGGCATTGAGAACCTGGAGGCTCTGGAGAAGGGCCTGCCCAACCTGCTGCAGCATGTGGAGAACATCACCAAGGTTTACAAGCTGCCCTGCGTGGTTGCCATCAACCGCTTCCCCATGGACACCGAGGCCGAGCTGGCTCTGGTGGAGCGCAAGTGCAAGGAGCTGGGTGTCAATGTCGCTCTGTCCGAGGTCTGGGCAAAGGGCGGCGAGGGCGGCATCGCTCTGGCCAATGAAGTGGTCCGTCTGTGCGAAGAGCCCAACGACTTCAGCTTCGCTTATGATGTCGAGGCTCCCATCAAGGAGAAGATCGAGGCCATTGCCAAGAGAATCTATCATGCTGACGGCGTGAACTTCACTGCCAATGCCGAAAAGCAGATCAAGACCCTTACCGAGCTGGGCTATGACAAAATGCCCATCTGCATGGCTAAGACCCAGTATTCCTTCACCGACGACCAGACCAAGCTGGGCGCCCCCAGAGGCTTCACCATCACCGTCCGGAACATCAAGGTTTCCGCCGGTGCAGGCTTCCTGGTTGCCCTGACCGGTGAGATCATGACCATGCCCGGTCTTCCCAAGGTCCCCGCTGCCGAGCGCATCGATGTGGACGAGACCGGCAAGATCTCCGGCCTGTTCTAATTCATCTGAATATAAAAGGCGCAGGCGCCAGCCGCCTGCGCCTTTGCGCCGTATCTTGAAACGCATTTCCTTACTACAACTGATTGGAGAACAACGATTATGGATATGACTTTGGAATCCTGCCGTAAATTCGTAGAGGTTCTGGCCTCTTCTCAGCCTGCTCCCGGCGGCGGCGGTGCTGCCGCCCTGGTGGGTGCCCTGGGTACTGCCCTGGGCAACATGGTGGGCTCTCTCACCGTGGGCAAAAAGAAGTATGCCGATGTGGAAGAGGAGATTCTGGCACTGAAGGCAAAGTGCGACGCTTTGCAGACAGAGCTTCTCGACCAGGTGGAGGCCGATGACAAGGGCTTCGTTCCCCTGGCCAAGGCCTATGGCATTGCCAAGGATGACCCCAACCGGGAAACGATCCTGGAGGAGGCCACCATCACCGCCTGTGCAGTTCCCGTCCATATCATGGAGCTGTGCTGCCAGTCTCTGGATGCCATTGCGGTCTTTGCCGCCAAGGGTTCCCGCCTGGCTGTGTCTGACGCCGGCTGCGGTGCCGTGTGCGTGAAGGCTGCCTTGCAGGCTGCTTCTCTCAATGTTTTCATCAATACCAAGTCCCTCAAGAACCGGGAGCTGGCTGAAGAGATGAACGCCAAGTGCCTGGATATGCTGGACAAGTACGGCAAGCTGGCCGATGACATCTTCACATCCGTGAAGGCCGGTTTCTTCAAATAAGAACAACCACTATATTTCAGCGTTACATACAATTAAGGAGAATACAACATGGCTAAACTGTTACTGGGTAAGGAAGTTACCGATGCCCTGAATGCAAAACTCCAGGAGCGCACTGCCGCTCTGCGGGAAAAGGGCGTGGAGCCCACTCTGGCAATCCTTCGCTGCGGTGAAAATCCCAGCGACCTGAGCTACGAGCGGGGCGCAACCAAGCGCGCCGAGCTGGTCGGTGTGAAAATCGTGAACTTCATCCTGCCCGAGGATGTATCCAAAGAAGAGCTGCTGGCTACCATCGACAAGATCAATGCAGACAGTTCCATCCACGGCGTTCTCATGTTCCGTCCCCTGCCCAAGCATCTGAAGGCAGACCAGAATGAGATCTGCAACCGCCTGGACCCCAAGAAGGACATGGACTGCATGACCCATCTGTCCAATGCCGGTGTTTTTGAGGGCCTCAATGATCTGGGCTATGCCCCCTGCACCCCCGCTGCCTGCATGGAGATCCTGGATTTCTATGGCATCGACTGCAAGGGCAAGAACGCCGTTGTCATCGGCCGCTCCCTGGTGGTGGGCAAGCCTGCTGCCATGATGCTCATGGGCAAGAATGCCACCGTTACCGTGTGCCATACCAAGACCGTAAACACCGCCGAGATCTGCAAGAACGCAGACATCATTGTTTCTGCCGCCGGTGTTCTCAACTCTCTGACCAAGGACTATGTCCGCCCCGGTCAGATCGTCATTGATGTCTCCATCAACTGGGACCCCGATAAGATCAACGCCAAGGGCGGCAAGGGTGCCATTGCCGGTGACGCCGTATTCTCTGAAGTTGAGCCCATTGTTGAGGCCATTACCCCCGTTCCCGGTGGTGTTGGCTCTGTTACTACCAGCGTCCTCATGAAGCATGTTGTGGAGGCTGCCGAAAAGGTATAACTTCCCAACTACCACAACGAGGCGAAGGGGATTCGCCTCGTTGTTTTTTTCCACAATTAAATATTTTAGGAGAGAGTAACATGAGAAACCTGAAAAAATTGCCGGAGGAATCCTTCCTGCGTCTCCTCTTTGCCTTCTTTTCCCTGTCTTTTCTGGTCGGTAGTCTGTTCATGTCTGATCTCAGCACCATCTTCTCCGGCTGGTGGAAGATCCTCACCAGCACCTGTAAGGTCACTACCAACTATTGGGCTCTGGGCGGCTATGCAGCCACCTTCCTCAATATGGGTGTTGTGGGTCTCATTGCTCTGGGACTGTTCTGTCTGCCCGGGGCAAAGCCCAATAATGTATCCACGCTGGCCTTTCTCCTTACCATGGGTTTTTGTACCTGGGGCATCAACGCCCTCAACATACTGCCCTCTATTTTGGGCGTATTCGCATACACTCTGGTGAAAAGAGAGAAACCCGGTGCCCATGCCAACGCCATGCTCTTTTCCACCGGCATTGCTCCCCTGATCTCCGACATTCTGTTTCGCTATCCCCATGCCGAGATGGTGGGATTTCGCTGGGAGGGTCTGCTTCTCAGCCTGATTGTCGGCTTTATCATTGGATTTTTCCTGACCGCCGGCCTCGGTCACTCTCCCATTGTACACAAGGGCTATGTCTTGTACTCTGCCGCTCTCCCCATTGGCATGATTGCTTTCTTCATGAAGGCCGTATTGTACAAGGTCCCCGGTGTATCTATGCCGGATGCACCTTCTGCTGAGGGTTTGGCCGTGGTTTCCGCCTCCACTGTGAATGTCTTTTGCATTGTGGTCTTCGGTTTGTGCATTCTGGGTGCCTTAGCCATGGGCTGCCGCCCCCGAGATTACTGGGAATTACTCCATGATTGCGGTCACAGTGTCAACTTCAGCAAGAGATACGGTACTCCTGCCATGCTCATGAATCTGGGCGTCTATGGTCTGTTCATTCTTGCCTACTATAACCTTACCGGCGCCCCCCTCAATGGCGTGACCTTTGGACTGATTTTCTGCATGGTGGCCTGCTGCAACTCCGGCTCCCATCCCGGCAATGTGTGGCCCATTATGGTGGGCTATGTGCTGGCCTCCTATCTGTTCCAGTATCTTTCCGGATTTGTAGGCGGCAATTTTGCCTTCCCCATCCACAGCCAGGCCATTGCCATCGGGTTGTGCTATGCCAGCGGTCTGTCCCCGGTGTCCGGCAAATACGGCTGGCCCTTCGGCGTTGCTGCCGGTGCATTGCACTATATGATGGTGACCTCCGTTCCCGATACCCACGGAGGCTTCTGCCTGTATAACGGCGGCTTTACCGGTGCTCTGCTGTGCATCCTCCTGGTTCCCCAGCTGGAGCACTTCTTCCGCACCAAGGAAGAGCGGAAAGCAAATGCTTTGCAGCGCAAATAATCTCCCCTCAATCCTATGCAGAGCACCTCAGGCAATCCTGAGGTGCTCTTTCCGTCTGCAAGGGCCCTTGTAACGAAAATACAGCCGCCAGAGAGCATTCCTCTCTGGCGGCTGTGTCTGTATAAGCGCATGGGATCAGTGTCTTTCCTGCCAGACTTGCCGGGTCAGTTCGAAATACACCTGTTCAAATCCCTCATATTTCAGATGGTCCGGCAGGGGCTTTTCCACAAAGCCCAACCGTTTATATAGGGCAATGGCCTTTTGGTTTTGGGGGTCCGGGTCTACCCATACCGCAGCCGCTCCATGGTCAAAGGCTTCCCGAATCGCATAGGAAAGACCCGCGGCTGCAATTCCCTTGCCCCGGGCAAAGGGAAACAGCTTAATGTCCATGGAGGCGTGATTCCCATGCTCCGGGTCGATCCTGTAGAATGTCTCTCCGCAGTAGGTATCGTCAAGGAAAATACAATAGTGATTGGTATTGGGCCGGGATTCTTCGATCCAGGCGTACCACTTCTGCATTTCCTCCTCCGACTGATGCAGGCCATTCGGAAATCCAACAAAGTTCATGACTTCACCGTTTTCCCACAGCGCCTGCACCTTGGAAATGTCTGCTTTTGCGTTTCTCTAATGGAAATCATAAGCATCGTCGCCTTAACAAGCCAGTTATAGGTCACCCTTATGCAAAAATCCTCTTTCAGCCCTTGCGCAAGGGAACGGATTACTTCTTCTTAGGCTTGACAATGAGTTTATCCGTCATGGTAAAGACATTGGCCGCGCCGTGGTAGCAGCACCACTGGGGCATTTTCTCATACCGGTGGGCCACCACACGGAATGCACCGATGGGCATATTCACATAGAAGCTCACATCCCGCTTTGCCAGCTCCCGGGCGCAGGGGGCACAGGGCAGGGTGATATGGGACAGTTTCTGCAAATGCTCCACATCCGGGCCCACAAACAGCTCCAGATAATCAGGATACACAATGCCGGAACGATGGTGGGACAAGAAGCCCATGCTGATGGACTCCACATCCACCGTTTCTTTCAAAACGCCGGTCACATCGATGTCCTGCAAGGTGCCGCGCCAACGGCCGTCCAGATAGTCCATGGTGCCACGGGTTTCCGTCAGCAGGTCCTGTATTCCGTTCCCGCTGAAGCTGGGCCGGGGGTCCAGCTGCGTGGGGCTGGTGAGGACGATGTCCTTGAGGCCGAAGCGGTAGCGGCACTCCAGGGGTTCACTGGATGTTCCGTCCGGCGCAAAGAGCTTTGCTTTCAGGGTGGTGTCCTGGGCGATGGCGATGGGTTCTTCATATACGGAGGAGTTTTCCGTGGGCTCGCTGCCGTCCAGGGTGTAGCGGATGATCCCCTCGGACTTTGCGCTGAGGCTTATTCTCTCCACCTTTCCCCAGCCGAACACGGACTCGGCAGGACAGGCCACAGGGGCCATGGGAGGCACGGGACGCTGGGGACCGTTGATGGCCTCGGGAATGGGGGCATCCTCGTCATACTGGGCCTTCTCCAGAGGCACGCCCATAATCAGCACGATTTTATCCTCCTCAGGCTGGATCACAAGGCCCTCTCTTTTGGTGATGACGGAGCCGGTCTCCACCTCCAGATCATAGGAGTAGCCCTCGTGGAGCATGACCACCTTCTTGCCGTCCACCTTGCTCAGGACGGGAAGCTGGTCAAACAGGAGGCTGTAGCCGCCCTCCAGGGTCAGGGTGTTGGGGGTCATGGTGAACGCAGCCAAAACGGAATCGTTGTTTTTGTGCAACAATACTGCCTGGGCCGATTCTTCATCCAGGGTGCTGTACTTGGCCCGGCCCACAGGCTCCCGGCCCTTGGAATCCACCATGCGGATATAGGGGCGGTTCTCTGCATTTCCCCAGAGCTGGGGGAACATGACGGGCAGGGCGTCAAAGTTGGACTTGGTGGAGGTCATGGGGCCATTGAGGTACCGGGAGGCGTAATCCTGGCGATACAGGAACATGTCCCGGATCCTCAGATGCCCGTCCTCTGCCAGCAGGCCCATGCGATAGTTGGCGCTGGCATACCACTGGGCGGACAGGTTCCGGGTCTCGTCCCAGTCACGGCTGGCCTGGAAGGTAAGGGGCGGGGTGATCCGGTACTGCTGGCGGAACCACCGGGCCGACTGGGCCATGGTCTCCACACGGACCTTGCCGGCTTTTGCCAGGTCCCGGACATGCTCCAGCTGAGGCTGGAAGCCGGGCTTGATGTTCTCCCAGAGGAAATTATTCTCCTGACCCACATGGGCATAGCCGGTGCCCAGGGTGTCCTCGTCTGTGAGGGACTCAAAGAGCCAGGAAATGAACTTGGGGTCACGGCCCGTGAGCCAGGAGGGCTCCAGGGTATATACGCCGTGCATCCCTTCTCGCACATCGGCCTCGAAATTATAGATGGGATCCGGGCTGAGGAGCCGGAACATGGGCACGGAGAGCTGCTGCGCCTCCTCCTGAGCAGGAATAAACTCATTGCTCTTGCTGGGAAAATAGGGACCGTTGGGATATCCGCCCCAGAGGGTAAAGCCGTCCGTTGCCATCTGGTCTCTGCAAATGGCGCCGCCCACCACGCCGTAGTGCTCCGCTGCATATTCCAGGGTCACACTGTCCAGCACCCAGGAGCCAATGGTCTGGGGGTACTTGCCAAAGACATGATAAAAATCCTTCATATAGGCATCCACCAGGAGCTTTCGCTCGTCGGGACTGTAGCCTACACAGTAGGCACTGTCCACCCGGTCGTCATATTCCTCCTGCTTGGCACTCTTGCCCCGGAAGGGGACCCCGGCCTTGCGGCACAGAGGCTCCGTGATCTCCCACCAGGCGGAAAGCTCGTCGTTGTCATCCAGATACTCCCGCAGAAGCTCCTGATACCGCGGCTCCATCAGCGCATCATATTTAAGGGCATAGGTGCCGGGCAGACCGTACTGCTTCACCTGGATCAGCTGATTCCGGATGGTCTCAAAATCGTCCTCAATGAAATAGCTGGGCTCCACATGGGACATACGGATGAAGTTGTAGATGTTGACAATCGTGGTCTTTTTCATAAGTACCTCATACCTCCCACACACATGCCACGGCGGCGCGCGGCCTGTGTGTTATTTATAGTTTCGTGACTTATTCTTTCTCCAAAAAGGGTTTGCCGTCCTGAATTTTAACGGTAATACGGGAAATGGGGGTCTCGAAGCTGTCGATAATGGCCTCGGCAATGGGGTCTTCCAGGCTGGTCTGGATGGTGCGGCGCAGATTTCTGGCGCCATAGGTGATGGAATAGGCCTCCTTGGTGAGGTAGTCTCCCAGGGAGTCCTCCCACTGAAAGCACAGTCCCCGCTCCTTCAGAGCCTCTTGCAGCTCTTTGAGCATAATGTCCGCAATGGCCCGGAAGTTCTCCTCGGTCAGGTGGTTAAAGCAGATGACGCTGTCCACCCGGTTCAAAAACTCGGGACGCAGGAACTCCTGCAGCGCCTTCATGGTTCCCTCTTTTCTTCGGTCGTTTACCGTCTCGCCGAAGCCCAGAGAGCCGCCCTTGCGTTCAGAGCCTGCGTTGGAGGTCATCACAATAATGGCATTTTCAAAATTCACCACTCTGCCCTGGGCATCGGTGATCCTGCCGTCGTCCAGCACCTGAAGCAGCACATTGAGCACATCGGGGTGGGCCTTTTCGATCTCGTCGAAGAGCACCACGCTGTATGGCCGTCTGCGGATCTTCTCCGTCAGCTGGCCAGCCTCGTCATAGCCAACATAGCCGGGAGGCGAACCGATGAGCTTGGATACGGTATGCTTTTCCATATATTCCGACATATCCAGACGGATGAGGGAATCCACGGAGTCAAACATCTCGTCTGCCAGGCACTTGACCAGCTCCGTCTTGCCCACGCCGGTGGGGCCTACAAAGATAAAGGAAACCGGACGCTTCTTGGGGGAAATGCCCACACGGTTCCGGCGAATGGCACGGCTTACGGTCTCCACCGCCTCATCCTGGCCCACGATCCTGGTTTTCAGCCGCTGCTCCAGGGTCCGCAGCTGCTGATACTCCTGGGCTTTGATCTTGCTGGCGGGGATCTTGGTCCACAGCTCAATGATGCGGGCCAGATTTTCCATGGTCACCGCAGGTGGGGGGACCTGATCCAGCTTCTCGATCTCCTCCGCCACCCGGCACAGCTTGCTGCGAAGCTCTGCCAGACGCTCATAGTGCTCCCCTTCCGTGTCCTCCGTCAGCATCCGAAGCTCCAGCTCATAGTCGTCCCGCTCCTTGCGCAGCTCTGCCAGCCGGGAAATCTCCTTGCAGTGGAGGTTCAGATCGGAACAGGCCTCGTCCAGCAGGTCGATGGCCTTATCGGGAAGGAAGCGATCTGTGATATAACGCTCGGAGAGCACCACGCACTGCCGGGCGATCTCCGGGGAAATGGTGACCCCGTGGAACTGCTCATAGTAGTGGGCCACCCCCTGCATGATCTGGGCGGCCTCCTCCATGGTGGGCTCCGCTACGGTAACAGGCTGGAAGCGGCGCTCCAGCGCTGCATCCTTTTCGATATACTTGCGGTATTCGGCAAAGGTTGTGGCACCGATGACCTGAATTTCTCCCCGGCTCAGGGCCGGTTTCAGGATATTGGCGGCGTTCATGGACCCCTCCGCATCTCCGGCTCCCACCAGATTGTGGACCTCATCAATGACCAGAATGATATTGCCGCAGGCCTTGACCTCTGCAATGAGGCTCTTCATTCTGCTCTCAAACTGGCCCCGGAACTGAGTGCCTGCCACCAGAGAGGTAAGATCCAGAAGAAATACTTCCTTGTCTTTGAGCTTGAAGGGCACATCCCCCTTGGCAATGCGCTGGGCCAGGCCCTCTGCAATGGCGGTCTTGCCCACGCCGGGCTCGCCCAGCAGGCAGGGATTGTTCTTTTGGCGGCGGTTCAGAATCTGAATCACCCGCTCCGTCTCCGTGTCACGGCCCACCACCCGGTCCAGCTTGCCTTCTCTGGCCTTGGCGGTGAGGTTCAGGCAATAGTTGTCCAGGAACTTATGCTTTTTGCCGGACTTCTTGGGCTGCTCGGTCCCATCCTTTTCCTTGGGCTCCTGGGCCTTTTCCGGCAGATCCTGCCGATGGGGATTGCCCCCGAAAAGCTGGTTGAGCAGAGGGAAGGTAGCAGTCTGGCTTTCAATCTCGTCGTCTTCTCCCTCTTGGGTCTGATCCTGACCAAAGACAGAGGACATTTCATCCGTGAGCGCATCCAGGTCTTCCTCGGAAATCCCCATCTGCTGCACCACATCATTGATCTGGGGGATTCCCAGACTTCTGGCACATTTGAGGCAGTACCCTTCATTGAGGGTCTTGCCGTTTTCCATTTTGGTGATAAATACCACCGCTACATTCTTCTTACATTTCACACATAATTTAGGCTGCATTGTTCGATTCTCCTTACTGCGAGGAAATGTAGGGGAACTTGCCCGTTACGGCAGGAACAGCCGCGCTCGCTGGCTGTCCGTCAAAAAGGCAGTTCCATTATCACAGGCCTGAACACCGGTGGCGTTCAGCCCATCCTGACTTTCAAACCAGGTCTCCAGCCCCTTGCCGGAGATCACCAGGCCGGTTTCGTCTAGGCGGGTCACATACTTGCCCGCCACATCCAGTCCATAGAACTTTTCCAGGGACACACGGCCCAGCTCCTTTCCCTGCTTGTCTACGGTGGCCAGCTCATAGCCCCCCTCCGCTTCATATACCAAAGCGGCAAAGGATTTTCCTTCCAGGTCAAAGGCCACGATCTTTCCGCAGGGATAGGTTCCCAATACCTCTCCTTCCGTGGTGAATACCACCAGAGAGGATTCTCCCAAGGCGCAGATGGTGTCTTTGCCCCAGAATGTCACATCGTAAATCAGCTGATTGCCCAGAGGCACCTGGGCCACAGGCTCTTCCCGGTCCGTCCGATAGATCATGGCACTGGAACCGAAGCCGCCGTCCTGGGTTCCCAGGGCAATGGCACAGACATTGTCTGCCCCCGGTGCCACGGCGCAGGCCGTAAAGTACTGCTTCACGGAGTATACCGTGTAGCAAAGAAGCTGCTTGCGGTCATAGACCTGAAGCTGGCTCTTGTACCGGCTTGAGGTGGCAGTATAGCACATCGAGCCGTCAGAGGCAAGATCCGCATGGATCACCCGGCCTGTGGGAGCGGTGCCGATCAGCGAATTTCCCTGGGCATCCAGAAGCATCAGGGTCTTGCCCCCCGCATCATAGGCCAGCAGATAATCCTGGGTGGCGTCCAGGCAAGGAACATTCATGGACATGGAGGCCACGAAGGCTTCCTTCCCCTCTTCATCATATTTTATGATGCGCTGAGTGTCTGCCACCACCAAATTCCCGCCCATCTGGGTCATTTTTTCGGCCTTGCCGTTCAGGGGAATTTCCAGGTTTCTGCCTCCGTAGGTAAAATAGCGGCCGATGGAATCCCAGTTTTTTCCGTTGTCGATAGCGAAGAAACTCACCAGCAGAATCAGCACACCCAAAGAAGCCAGAAATACCACCAGGCGCTTCTTCTGCCTGCCGGGATGCCGGAAGGGGATGATTTTATCGTTCTTGTTTTTCAAAAATGCCCCTCCTTTCCAAAAACCGGGGGCTTAAATCAGGGGGCCTGCCTCCAGCTCAAATTGGTCGATGCCGTTATCATACCACAGGTGGGTGAGATACAGGCCGCCGGGCGGCACCGTTGGGCCTGCGGCCGTGCGGTTGCCCTCCTGCAAAATGGTCCCGATGGCCTTGGGGGGGAACTTGCCTTCCGCGGCATAGACCACCGTTCCTGCCATGGCTCTGGCCATATTATACAGAAAGCCGTTGGCGCAGACCCGCAGGGCAATGAGCTTGCCCTTGCGCTCCACTTCATAGTGGTAAACTGTCCGGACCGTGGACTTCACATCCGTTCCTACGGAGCGGACCGCCGCAAAATCGTGGGTCCCCACGAACTGGGCTGCCGCCGCCTGCATAACGGATTCATCCAGATACTTGGGATAAAACCAGGCCCGGTTCACATAAAAGGGGTCCCGGATCCTGGCATTATAGATCAAATAGGTATATTCCTTGCGTACGCAGGAGCCAATGGAATTGAAGCCGTCGCTGACCTCTCTGGCCTGGGTCACCACAATGTCGGCAGGCAGATGGGCATTTAAGGCCAGAGGCAGGCGGTCTGTGGGGATGGTGGAATCCGTACGGAAGTTGGCCACATAGACTCTGGCATGAACGCCGGCATCGGTGCGGCCGCAGCCGGTCACATGGACCGAATGGCCCACCACCTTGGCCACCGCCCCTTCCAGCGTTCCTGCAACGGTACTCAAATCCTTCTGCACCTGCCAGCCGTGGTAGGCCGTTCCCACATAGGTTAAAAACAAAGCGATATTGCGCATCTTTTCTCCTTCTGTATCAGATGCCGAAGTGCTTCAGCAGAGCCACGGCTGCAATGAGTCCCGCTCCGATGGCAAGACACACATAGTCCCGCAGCTTCATCTTCAGCACCTTCATCTTGGTTCTTCCGTTGCCGCCCTGATAGCATCGGCACTCCATGGCCGTGGCCAGCTCATCTGCACGGCGGAAGGCACTGATGAACAGGGGAACCAGGATGGGAACCAGGGCCTTGGCTCTCTGAATGAGGTTTCCGGTCTCAAAGTCGGCACCTCTGGCCTTCTGGGCACACATGATCTTATCCGTCTCCTCAATGAGGGTGGGGATAAACCGCAGGGCAATGCACATCATCATTGCAAGCTCATGGACAGGCAGACGGATCTTCTTCAGAGGACTCAGAAGAGATTCCAGTCCGTCGGTGAGCGCAATGGGAGAGGTGGTATAGGTCAGAAGGAAGGTGCCGGATATCAGCATCACGATCCGGCTGGTCATGAGAAATGCCGTTTCAATGCCTTCCCAGGTAATGGTGATGATCCAGAAGGACACCAGCACATGGTCTCCTTTGGTATAGAACAGGTTCAAAACCGCCGTAAAGATCACCACGATGACCACAGGCTTCAGACCCCGCAAAATGGCCTTTGGGTGGATCTTGGAAATGGCAATGGTGGTGACCAGGAAGGCAAACACCAGCCCATAGGCCACCCAGCCCTTTGCCACGAACAGCGCCACGATGTACAAGATCACCATGACAAGCTTGGTGCGGGGGTCCAGACGGTGCACCACCGTTTTTCCGGGGAAGTACTGTCCCAGGGTAATGTCTTTTAGCATCTGCCCTTGCCCTCCTTCCGGCGGATCAGCTCCTGCACCGCCTGATCCAGGGTGTAGACGCTGGAATCGACCTCCAGCCCCATTTCCCGGAGCTTCAGGAACAGCCGGGTCACCTGGGGAATGGCAAGGCCGATCTGCTCCAGCTCCCAGGCGTGCTGGAACACCTCTCTGGGAGGTCCGTCCATCCGAAGGCCGCCCCGGTCCATGACCAGAAGGCGGTCCGTCAGCCGGGCCACATCCTCCATGGCGTGGCTCACCATAATAATGGTGGCATTCTTTTCCTTCTGATAGGCCCGGATATTGGCCAAGATGCTCTCTCTGCCCTCCGGGTCCAGACCGGCGGTGGGTTCATCCAGAATGAGCACATCCGGCTCCATTGCGATGACGCCCGCAATGGCCACACGCCGCTTCTGTCCACCGGACAGGTCAAAGGGGGATTTCTCCAAATGAGCATCGGGGACCCCCACAAACCGGGCCGCTTCCCGCACCCGGCGGTCAACCTCCCGGGAAGACAGGTTCATATTCTTAGGCCCATAGGAAATGTCTTTGTATACCGTTTCCTCAAACAGCTGGTATTCGGGGTACTGAAACACCAGGCCCACTTTGAAACGGATGCTTCTGGTGAACTCCTTGTCCTCCCAGATGTCTTTTCCCTCAAATAAAATCTGGCCGCTGGTGGGCTTCAGCAGGCCGTTCAGATGCTGAATCAGGGTGGATTTGCCGGAACCGGTGTGACCGATCACGCCGATAAACTCGCCCCGTTCAATGGAAAAATTCACATGCTCAATGGCAGTACGCTGGAACGGTGTTCCAAAACTGTAAATATGTGAGAGGTCTCGAACCTCAAGTAATGGTGCCAATCTAACATTCCTCCCGTGGTCAGGCCTTTACCCACCGGTAAAGTGTCTGCGCACATTCTTCTATGGAAATCGAGTCCAGAGGCAGATGATAGCCCTTCTGTCCCAGGAGCCAGCACAGCTCCACGGTCTCCGGGGCTGACAGTCCCAGCCGATGAAGGAGCTTTACCTGAGAAAAGACCTCCTTGGGGCTGCCGTCCGCCGCCACATGTCCCTTATCCAGGACCACCACCCGCTGGGCCATGGCCGCCTCATCCATATGGTGGGTGATGAGCACCACCGTAATGCCTGCGGTCCGGTTCAGCTTGGAGACGATCTCCATGACCTCCTGCCGTCCTCTGGGGTCCAGCATGGCGGTGGGCTCGTCCAGCACGATGCATCTGGGCCGCATGGCAATGACGCCTGCAATGGCCACACGCTGCTTCTGTCCGCCGGACAGCAAGTGGGGGGCATGCTCCCGATACTCATACATTCCTACCTGTTTCAGTGCCTCATCCACCCGCTGCCGGATCTCCTTGGGCGCAATGCCCAGATTCTCCGGGGCGAAGGCCACATCCTCCTCCACCACATTGGCTACGATCTGGTTATCCGGGTTCTGGAACACCATGCCAACGGTGCGGCGGATGGGGATGAGCTGCTCTTCCTGGGCAGTGTCCATGCCAAAGACATGGACACTGCCTCCGGCAGGCAGATGAATGGCGTTAAAATGCTTTGCAAGGGTGGATTTTCCGCAGCCGTTGCGGCCCAGAATGGCCACAAAGCTTCCCTCCTCCACCGTGAGGGACAGATCTTCAAAGACCTTGACGCCGGCGCCGCTTTCGGGGTCGGGATATTCATAGGCCAGATGGCTGACTTCAACGGCCTGTGCCATAGCGATTCCTCCTTATCTGCCCGGTTCCCAGCGCCCGGCTGCTCCACAGGGAAGCATGAGGCCGCTGCTCTTGACCGGCAGTCCCAATTCTCCGCAACGGGTATATCCGCCGTATCTCGGCCCAAAGACAGAGTCGGCAATGTAGCCCACCGCAGAGGGGGCCAGACCCGTGGTGTAGGAATTGATGATAACAAACAGGGGATTGTCGGAGAGAATCTCCAAGACGGTTTTGAGGAAGGCGTAGAAGTCCCGCTCCATCTTCCAGATCTCGCCGGAAGGGCCCCGGCCATAGGAGGGCGGGTCCATAATAATGCCGTCGTACTTTCTGCCCCGGCGGATCTCACGCTGGATGAATTTGCCGCAGTC
Source organism: Faecousia sp. (assembly GCA_029257335.1). Taxonomy (GTDB): domain Bacteria; phylum Bacillota; class Clostridia; order Oscillospirales; family Oscillospiraceae; genus Faecousia. The sequence continues at coordinate 46,775 of JARIBV010000041.1, read as the reverse complement.
GTCCACGATCCAGTGGATGGGCTTGTCCGCAAGGCCGGAGGCTCTGGCGTTTTCCTTCGCCATGGCTACCATGCCCTTGGCGGCGTCCACATGCCACACCTCCGCCCCGCCTGCGGCAGCGGCCAGGGTGGCGCCGCCGGAGTAGGCAAACATGTTGAGGACCCGCACCGGGCGGCCTGCGTTGGCACATTTTTCTCGGATATAGTCCCAGTTGGCGGCCTGCTCCGGGAACACGCCGGTGTGCTTGAAATTCATAGGCTTTACATTAAATGTGAGATAGTCCTTATAGGCAATCTGCCAGCTTTCCGGCAGATTGCGAATGTCCCAGTGACCTCCGCCCGTGTTGGAGCGGAGGTACTTGGCATCAAATTTGTTCCATCTGGGGTCTGCTTTGGGGGTATACCAAATCACCTGTGGGTCAGGACGCACCAGGATCTTGCCGTTCCAGCTCTCCAGCCGGTAGCCGTCGGTGGTGTCCAGCACTTCATACTCTTTCCATTCGTTGGAAATCCATTGCATATCTTTCTTAGCCTCCGTTTGGCGGTGTAGGTTCTGCGGGTTCTGTGGGCTCTGTAGGTTCCGTGGGCTTATCCGGCTTTCCGGGCTTTGTGGGCTCCGTAGGCTTGGGCGGTGCGATGGAGTGGATGGGGCACTTGGAAACCTTGCCGTCGCTTTCCGGGTAGATGAAGCTGGAATAATCCAGCCCGGCGGAAGCATAGGCCTGTCTCAGCTCGGCGCTCATCTTCACAAGGCCCCGGTTGACCACATGATTACCGGGGATCAGTCCGCAGAAGGGACCGGCAGGTGCATGGCCGGATTCACAGTAGGGGGTCATCACATGGAGATTGCAGTAGCCCTTGGGCACATCCTCGGGGTACAGCGATGTGGTCATGACGCAGGAATATTCTCTGGGGTCTGCGTAGCAGGCCTCGGTGGCCAAAAGGCCGGACTCCGTACAGATGGCCACCGTCTGCATGTGATTGTAATCATACAGGGGCTTGTCCTCCAGGCCCTCATGGAGAGGCTCCATAACGGCATGCCACAGACGGGCAGAGGGGTTGGTGTAGTTATTGGTCAGATAGATGGTCTCAGGCTGGTCAAAGCCGCACCACACCACAGCGGTGTAGTAGGGGGTATAGCCTGCAAACCAACGGTCATTGTCATCGCTGGTGGTACCGGTCTTGCCCGCCACGGACATGCCGGGGATTCTGGCGGGAGAGGCGGTGCCATAGCTGACGGCGTAGTCCAGCATATAGTTCATATAGTTTGCTGCCTTCTCGCTGACTGCGCGGTGGGTCTCCTGGGTGTTGTCCAGCACCACATTGCCGTCGGAGTCCAGAACCTTGAGATAGGTTCTGCCCTCTCTCCACACGCCGCCATTGGTAAGGCTGGCAAAGGCAGTGGTGAGGTTTCGCACGGTGACACCATAGGTAAGCGCACCCATGGACAAAGGCGCAAGAGCCACATCGGTCTTTTCAGAGCCGTTGATCTCCTCGCTCTCCACCAGGGTGGAAATGCCAAACTTATTTCTGGCGTAGTCAAAGCTTGTTTTGTAGCCCATGGACTCCACCACCCGGCAGGCAATGGTGTTCATGGACTGGCTGACGGCATCCAAAATGGTGGTATTGCCGCTGTAGGTCCAGTCATAGTTCTTGGGATAGCTGTCATAGAGGGGGCCATCAAACAGCACCGTGGAGGGGTCAATGAGACCCTGATCCATGGCGGGAGCATATACGGAGATGGGCTTGATGGCGGAACCGGGCTGCAAGGTGGCCTGGGTGGCACGGTTAAAGCCCAGGTAGGTTTCCTTCTTGCCCACGCCGCCGGACATTGCCACAATGTCACCCGTTGCATTGTCAATGACCACAATGGCCGATTGCAGCTGCTGGTTGCTGTTTACCGTTGGGATCTGGGACAGGTCCTCATAGACATTGTCCACCAGCTTCTGCACTCTGGGATCCAGAGTAGTATAGATGTGATAGCCGCCGGTTTTGATGGTCTGCATGGCAGTCTTATAGGTGTAGCCATACTTGTCCATCAGGTCATAGCACACGTCCCGAATGACGGTATCTTCAAAATAGGTGTAGAAGTCCTCTTCCTGAATGGGGATGTCCACCTTTGCGCCGCAGTTGGGACAGGTGTAAATTTTCTCGTCCTCAGAGAACTTGAATACATTCCGGGCACCCTTCAGGCCGCAGTTGGGGCAGGTGTAGGTGTCGCCCTTCTGATAGACGCTGGTAAAGACCATCTCCTGGTTGACGGCTTCCTCATAGGCTTCCTTGGTGGGGATATAGCCCTGCTTGTACATTTCATCCAGCACAATGAGCTGCCGTTCCCGGTTTCTGGTTTCGCTGATATAGGGGTCAAACAGAGAGGGGTTGTTGGTGATACTGATAAGGCTGGCACACTCCGCCGTGGTGAGGTCCTGCACATCCTTACCGAAATAAGTCCGGGCAGCGGTCTGGACTCCATAGCAGGATTCTCCCAGATAGATGGTATTGAGATACCATTCCATGATCTTTTCCTTGGTGTACCGGTCCTCAAACTGCAAGGCCCGGAAGATTTCCGTCACCTTTCTGCGGACCGTCACATCGTCCTCTTCGGTGAGGTTCTTGATGAGCTGCTGGGTAATGGTGGAGCCGCCAAAGGTGGAGCGGCTGCCCAGGAACATATTGAAGCAGGCCTTGGTGGTGGTGAACCAGTCCACGCCCTGATGCTGGAAAAACCGCTTGTCCTCAATGGCCACCGCCGCATGGACCAGATCCTTTGGGATGCTCTCATATGGCGCCCACACACGGTCCACAGTGGTATAGATCTGCTGCAGATCATAGATCTGTTTCGTATCCCGATCCACATAGTGGATGAAGGAGCTGCGGTCCAGATTGAAGTTCTCCACATTGAATTCCGAATTGGGGATGACCTCATTTTGCAGGTAATCTCCCATGATTTTACCCAGGGCACCGCTGGTAATCAGCACCACTGCCACGGCCACCAGGGCGGCACCAAAGGCCACCTTTGCCATGGTCCATGCTACCATAAACAGGTTCCGGGGCACCCGAAGATACCACGGAAATTCATAGTAGTCTTTTTTACGCATCCAAATCATTGTCTTTTTTGATTTTTTTGCCATAAAATAACCTCCATTCGTGGGGCAAATTCTGACACAGCCTGCCTTTTTCAATCAGGCTTTTATACATAAGTTCAGTCGTATCATTATATCATACCCATTTCCAAAACGAAAGAGGCAAATTCCCCGGAAATCTCTTTCTCCGAAGAAATTCAAAGTTTCTTCATATTCTCCTCCTATTGGGCCGGGAAGGCCGAAACTGCCGGTAGCATTTGTGAAAATTTGTGCTATAATAGAGCTATCACAATTCTGTATGTTTTAAGGAGTATCCCATGGACGAACACAAGGAGCTTCCCCAGGAGGAAGTATCAGCGCAAACACCCGCGGAAGAAAAACCCAAATATGTCCCCCGTCCCAAGTGGCAGCTGGTCCTGGCCTGGATCCTGCTTGCCATTATGGTGGTTGGTGTATGCCTGTACTATTACGGCATCGCCTTTCCCTACTGAGATGCGGATTTTAGGAATCGACCCCGGTTACGGCACCACGGGCTTCTCCATTCTGGAGGCCAGCCGGGGCAGCTATCAGCTGATCCAATGCGGCGTCATCACCACGCCCCCGGGAATGGACTTCCCCAAGCGGCTGGAAATGCTGTATCTGGACCTGTGCCAGCTGCTGGACGGTGCAAACCCAGAGGCTATGGCCATTGAGGAGCTGTTTTTCGGCCAGAATGTCACCACCGGCATCGGCGTCGCCCAGGCCAGAGGGGTGGTGCTCCTTGCCGCCTCTCAAAGAGACCTGCCCGTTTTTTCCTATAAGCCCATGCAGGTCAAACAGTCTGTGGTGGGCTACGGAAACGCCACCAAACACCAGGTCATGGACATGACCCGCAGACTTTTGAAGCTGGAGCGGCTGCCCCGGCCCGATGATGCCGCCGATGCCATCGCCATTGCAATCTGTCACGCCAGAAGTGCCACTTCCCTGCTGTCCAGAACCTGATTTTTACCATCTTCACATGAGGTACTGCCTATGTTTTACTATCTGCATGGCTCCATCGCCCTGCTGGAGCCGAATTTTGCCGTGGTGGACTGCAACGGTGTAGGCTACGGCTGCGCCGTGTCCTCCTACACCGCCGCACAGCTGAAGCTGAACCAGCCCGCCAAGCTCTATATCTGCGAATCCATCCGGGAGGATGCCTTTGATCTTACCGGTTTCAGCTCCCGGGAGGAGCAGCGATGCTATCAGCTCCTTGTGGGTGTCACGGGAGTCGGTCCAAAGGCCGCCCTTTCCATCCTGTCCTGCGGCGGCCCCCAGGCCTTTACCCTGGCGGTCATGACCGGCGACGAAAAAGCCCTGACCCTGGCCCAGGGAGTGGGAAAAAAGCTGGCTCAGCGTATTATCCTGGAATTAAAGGATAAAATCGGAAGTACCGGCGCAGAACTGGATTTTTCCGGCCCTACCGTGTCTGCCCCCGCCCCCTCCGGCAACAGCGTGGCCATGGCAACGGCGGCCCTTCAGGAGCTGGGCTATTCCTCCGGCGAAATCGCTGCCGCCCTCAAGGGCTGTGATGCTTCCGCCTCCACGGAAGATATGATACGCCATGCCCTCCGGGCCATGGTGATGAAAGGATAAACCATGAGCATTGAATTTTCTCAGGAGCTGGAATCTCCTGTCATTACCCCTACCCTCACCAGTCTGGATGCCGGGGAGGTCAGTCTCCGGCCCAAGCTTCTGTCCGACTATACCGGTCAGGAGAAGGCCAAGAGCAATCTTTCCGTCTATCTGGAGGCCGCGCGGCGCAGGAACGAGCCTCTGGACCACACCCTGCTCTATGGCCCTCCCGGGCTGGGTAAAACCACCCTGGCAGGCATTATTGCCAACGAGATGGGAGCCGGAATCCGGGTGACCTCCGGCCCCGCCATTGAAAAGCCCGGAGATCTTGCCGCCCTGCTCACCAACCTGAACCCAGGCGATGTTCTCTTTATTGACGAAATCCATCGGCTCAACCGGGTGGTGGAGGAGATCCTCTACCCCGCCATGGAGGACTTTGCCATTGATATCATTGTGGGCAAAGGCCCCTCCGCCAACTCCATTCGGCTGGACCTTCCCAAATTCACCCTGGTGGGAGCCACCACCAGAGCCGGGCAGCTTTCCAGCCCGCTGCGGGACCGGTTCGGTGTCTCTTTGCGACTGGAGCTCTATTCTCCCCAGGAGCTGGCCCGGATCGTCACCCGGTCCGCTACCTTGCTTGGCATGGAGATCGATCCAGCAGGTGCCCTGGAAATTGCCGCCAGAAGCCGGGGAACCCCCAGAATCGCCAACCGCTTTTTGCGCCGGGTCCGGGATTTTGCCCAGGTCTGCGCAGACGGCGTCATCACCAAGGAGGCCGCCGATCTGGCCCTCAGCCGTCTGGAGGTGGACCGGCTGGGTCTGGATGCCATCGACCGCCGGATGCTCACCGCCATCATTCAAAACTACGGCGGCGGCCCTGTGGGCCTGGAAACCCTTGCCGCCACCATCGGAGAAGAGGCGGTCACCCTGGAAGATGTCTATGAACCTTACCTCATGCAGCTGGGCTTTCTCACCCGAACCCCCAGAGGCAGATGCGTTACCCAGCTGGCCTATGACCATCTGGGCATTGCCTGGCTGGGGCAAACCCAGCTTCCTCTGTAGGGCCTGCGGCATTTTGTGACTTTGAACAAAACCAAAATTCACTGGTATTTTTTCATTATTCACTATTGACAAATTCACTTTTTCTGTTATAATATGCAATCAGATGGTGTCCTTACCAGGATGCCTGCTCTCTTGAGTAGCGCAATACCCTGTGCCTCCCTTGGCCTGCGTCCGTTGCTCCCTTTCAAGAGATGCCATACTGGCGTAAACGGCATTGCCGTTCGCAATACACACCCTGGATGTCAGACCAGCATTTACTTGATGGGCGCTTTACGGGGCAACAATTAACCAAAGAGAGGTAATTATCAATGTACGAAGATAAGACTTTAGTTTGCAAAGAGTGTGGCAAGGAGTTCACCTTCACTGCCGGTGAGCAGGAGTTCTACGCAGAGCGTGGCTTCCAGAATGAGCCCCAGCGCTGCAAGGCTTGCCGCGATGCTCGCAAGAACGCTGCCCGTGGCCCCCGTGAGTTCTTCACTGCTACCTGCGCCCGTTGCGGTGGTGAGGCAAAGGTTCCCTTCGAGCCCAAGTCCGACCGTCCCGTGTTCTGCAGCGAGTGCTTCGCTCAGATGCGTGCAAACAACGGCTAATCCACTTCGGATTTCTAAGGTGCGCTGCTTTGGCAGCGCACCTTTTCTATTGCGATGGAACATATTGTGTATCTGGCGGCCGCTCCGGTGACGAGCAGCTCCGCAAGCAAGACCGCCCACAGCCTGCTGAACCGGCTGTATGAAAAAATAGAAGGCACTCCCGCCCCGGCCCTGCGCAAGGAGCCCGGGGGAAAGCCTTATTTTACCTCGGGGCCATGGCACTGCTCCATCACCCACACCAAAACCATGGCCTTCTGCGCCCTCAGCCCCTGCCCCATCGGCATCGATGCAGAGGCGGTCAGCCGCAGCGTAAGAGAAAACACCGCCAGGCGGGTGCTCAGCCAGAAGGAATATTCCGTCTATGAGGCCCAGCCTCAGTGCTTTCCCGCCTTTTGGACCCTGAAAGAGGCCTATGTGAAGTTCACCGGGGAGGGATTGAGGAAGGATCTGCAATCACTCTCTTTTTCTCTTACACACCGGGGGGCAGTACTGGAAAACAGCGGGTTGATTTTTTGTCGTTTTGTTACGAAACAGCATGTCGTTTCAACCTGTACTTCTCTTCCTGTAAAGTTACAATTTGTGTCTATAAATTCACAATAACGACATTTTAAGTTTTATTTTTATTCACATTTTGTTAATGAGTAGAAGATATGATATAGTCACAAGGTGATACGGAAGCCGTGAGCCGGATCCCTTGTATCCGCATTTCTCATTGGTCCTTCCAGTTTGGACTACTTCCTACCTCTCTCTTTTATTCGTTTTAACCTGAAGAGAAACGCCCCGGTGTCCGGGGCGTTTTTCTTCGGTTTTTTTGTACATCCCACGGGGTCCTGGGTTGGCCTGCAAAAAACAGCCGGGGTCAGGTGTTTGCCTGATCCCGGCTGTTTTTATCCACAAAACCATGCTGCGGCAGCTTGTCAGCGTCTCGCCTTTTGCAGCCGCACATCCTGTCCCACAAAGGTCACCAGACGATAGCCGCCCAGAAGCCGGGAGGCGATGGCGGGGCCGTAGCGGGTGCTGAAGTCCGCCGCCCGGAGATTGGAGGAAACCACCGTGGGGGCACCCGCCAGCAGGCGGTCGTTGAGCACCGTATACAGGGCTGACTGCACAAAGGGCGTCAGCATCTCCGCTCCCAGGTCGTCAATAATCAGAAGGTCACACACCGTGTACTTCTCCGCCTGATGCTTGGCCTCTTCCCTGCCCGTGAACTTTGCTTCCTCCAGGCAGGCAAAGAGATGAACTGCGGACTCATATACCACGCTGTAGCCGTTGTCTGCCACCACCTTGGCGATGCAGGCAGACAGGAAGGTTTTTCCCAGCCCCGGGTTGCCGTTGAGCAGCAGGTTCCCGGATTTGGGGGAAAAGCTCTGGGCGTAGCGCTTGCAGGTCTCCAGCGTCAGCCCCATAATGGCTCTGGGGGAAGCCCCCAGGGTGGGGTCCGGGGCATCGTTGTAATAGCCCAGATCAAAGGCGTCGAACCGCTCCAGACCGGAGCCGGAAAGCACCGTCAGCTCCTTCTGCTGCTCCTGGCGGCACAGCTCCTGCAAGCATCGGCACATCTGTGCTCCCATATAGCCGCTTCCGCCGCAGATGGAGCAGATGGGCGCATCGTCCAGAAATCCCGGCTCGAAGTTCTCTTCCACCAGGCGCCTGCGCTCGTCCTGAAGGATCTGGTTTTCCTGCCGCACACGGTCAAAGGTCTCCTTGGCGTCTGCCCCCCGCTCAAAAACAGTCTGGGCCGCCCGGACCATGGACAGCTTCAGGGCCTTGTCAATCTGCTGAATTCTGGGAACCTGTCGGTAGGCCTGCTGCAAGGCCCGGCTGTTTTCCATTTCCCGCTGCTCTTTGGCCTGGGCCAATCTGGTTCTGGCTCTGGCCAGAACCTCTGCCGTATATGCCATGGTTTATCCCTCCTGTTGCTGCTGATATTCCCGGAGCATCCGGGCAATGGCGTCACGCTCAAATTCACCCAGCCCGGCGGAGCCTGCCTGCACCTGCTGCGTCTGGGCCACGGCGCTGCGGGCAGCACCGCCGGCCGCGGCGGGCTTTTTGTCCCCGGCCTTGATTTCGGCCCCCGTATGGAGCCCCTGCTGGTGCCAGCTGAGCAAAATCTTGTTCATATAGGGCCATTTAAGCCCTCCTGTATTGAGACAGGTCTTTTCATAGGCCAGTTCCAGGGCCTCTGCGTCAAAGTCCATATCCAGCCAGCTCCGGGCGTAGCGTTCTTCCGCAGGCGTAAGGCTCCGGCCCTTGATCTGGAGCAGCCGCTGAAGCCGCTCCATGCGGCTGTAACGGGCATTTTCTGCCTGCATAAAGGCCACTGCCTCGTCAATGGTATTGATGCCCCGCTCCGCCCAGGCGTAGGCCTCCTTCTCAATGGTTCTGAGAGAAGGATTCCGGTTGGAGCCACGGCGGCGCATCCGGTCCTTGCAATAGCACACCAGCATACTCACCACTTCCACCGGCAGATCCAAATAGTTTCGGAAGGACAGCAGCAGCTTCAGTTCCTCTGTGGTGAGGATCCGGCCCAGGACCCGCTGGACCTCTCCCACCAGCATTCGGAATTCATCGCTGGCGCTCATGGCACGGGTCACATCCTGCTCCGTATACTGGGGGGGCTGGTCCAGCCGCAGCATCTTGTTCTCCTCAGGCCACAGGCCCATCTGGCGCAATGTGGCACTGGCACAGGACATTCTGGCCCCGCTGAAGCCCAGAGCGGTTTCCGCCTCCCCCGGCTCATTGCCACAGCGCAGAAACAGGTGCAAAAGGGCCGCATCTGCGTTTCCCGACGCCAATAGTTTATGTACTTCCAACTGCGAAAGAGAAAGATCCTTGGTATTCATTCCGTTCCTCCCAAACATAGAACCGACAAAAAAGCCCGCATTTTCCAGCAATGCGGCGAAAATCATTTTATTTGTCCCTATTATATCACAGAGAAAAAATGCTGGCAAGGCGTTTTGAGCCCATCCGAAAAGAAATTCCACAGACAATATTTAGCCCACCGGTACAGCTTGTTCCAAAGTTCACCGGAACCATCCTGTTTTTCCAGGAAAACCCATTCCCGTTTACGGAAGTTCTCCGCTGACGCTGAAAAATGGAGCACACGGAATTTCCATGTGCTCCATTTTTTATTCGTCGCTGCCTCCCAGAGATTTTCCCACTTCGGGGCCTTCCTCCAGCACCAAAAAACCATCTTCCGTTTGGTTTAATTTGTAGCCATACCGCTCCTGCCCACCACTGTGCCGATAGCGATAACTCACAATATAGGTCACAGGCTCCTCCATGAGAAAGCCCTGAGAAGTCTTTTGGATCTCATATTGTGAAATCCCTCTTTGGGACAACATTTCCTTTAGAAGTTCATCGGTATAGGCGGTGAGTTCCGTCACATTCATCTGGGGCATGGTACTGTATGGGTCCTCCACGCCCTTTGCAGGGTTCTTTGCACAGCCTGTCACGGACAGCAGGATCCCCAATGCCACAAGCATTCCGGATATGCGTCTTCTTTTCCATCCAGTTCCCCCTTTCGCGCTGTTAGTCTATACTAACGCAAACAGTATACCAGATTTCTCTTTATTTTGCAAGAAGCCTCTTGCTACGCTTTTTCCACACTGTGCTGTGCGCCGGAGCGGAGATACAGGGGAATGGCTCCTAATTGCGCCGCCAGAGACACCAGGATCATAGCTGGAATGCTGATGTCATACAACACCCCCAGCAGCCAGCTTCCCAAAAACCAGAACAGACCAAAGAAAAACTCAAACACGCCGTATCCCGTAGCACGGCTGTTTTTAGGGACCATGGCGGTGACAGCGGCCTTCAAAATGGACTCCTGCGCTCCCATGCCCACGCCCCAAAGGGCAACGCCCAGCAGCATCATGACAGCGCTGTGGGACGCAAAGACCAGCACCACAAAGGGAGCCGAAAGCACGGTGGCCCAACCCAGGGCCTTCACTCCCTTTTTGTCATAGAGCAGGCCAAAAAACAGGGCGGAAACTGCATCCACCAGCATGGCTCCGGCATAGAGCAGGGGCAATGTACCGCTGTTTACAAGAGAGGTGGTCTCTGCCAAACCCCGGGCCAGGTCAGCATAGGTCCGGGAAATGTGCATCAGCACCAGAGAATAGTCCAGAAACCCGAAGGCAAAGAGACTGATTCCCCCAATATAAAAGATGAATTCCTTCTTCATTTTAAACGGCACATACTCTTTTGGGGACGGCTCAAAGGTTTCGGGATTGGGAAATTTCCGCTTTGTCGCCACCAGCAGCACCAGGGTAATGGCACCGGGAATCGCCAGCACCCCAAAGCATGTGGAATATATTTGGAAGGTGGTGCCCTCCGTCTTGAACAGCATCACCAGATACAGCAGCACCGGCCCCAGAAACGCACCGATCTGGTCCAGGACCTCCTGAATTGCGAAGCTCTTTCCGATTCCCTCCTGGGAGGCAGCAAAGGACAAAATGGTATCCTTGGCAGGCTTTTTGATGGCCTTTCCCATGCGCTGCACTACCAGCAGGGCGCAGGCCCAAACCCAGCCATGGTCCCCTCCCACCAGGGCCAGAGCGGGCACCGCCGCAATATCCAGCACATACCCCAAAATGGTGAGAGACCAGTATTTTTTGGTGCTGTCCGCCAGTTTTCCGAAGAGATACCGCATGGAATAGCCGATCAGCTCCCCAAGGCCCGAGATGAATCCGATGGTTCCGGCGGAGGCTCCCAGCAAGGCCAGATAGGCCCCCCGGATGCTGGAAGCGCCCTCATGGGTCATATCCGAGAACAGGCTCACAATGCCGAAGAGCACAATGAAGGACATGGCCCCGGACATCCCCTTCTTATGCTTCTTCATGGGCTGTCCCTTCTTCCATTCTTCGTGTCATTTCCGGAAAATCCGCCTTGCTCTCTGCCTTGCACCTTTGGTACAGCGTATCCAGCAGGGCCGCAAAGGTCCGGCGGTCCGGCTCTGCAAGGCCCTCCATCAGCCATTCATAGAAGTTGGTTTCCACATGGGCCTTTGATTTTTTCAGTGCGTCCGCTTTGGAAGTGGCGTACAGCAGGCGGCTTCGCCCATCTGCCGGATTTTCACTGCGCTGAAGATACCCCTTTGCCTCCAGATTGGCGGTCTGCCGTGCCACGGCTCCTTTGTCCAGACCCAGGCGTTTGCTCACCTCCGCCTGGGTGATGCCCGGATTTTTCCGGATCACATGGAGCACATCAAATTCCGAGGTACCGATGCCGTCCTCCCGCAGGGTCCGGACGGTGAACTTGCTCACCTCTCTGGCGATTTTTGTAATTTTCCTTTTCGTAAGATCCACCACAATTCTCCTTTTCAAACAACAAAATAGATGTACCATCAACTAAATAGATGATACCACATCTATCTGCTTTTCACAAGCCCAACCTTCAAAAAACAGACTCCCCGCCGAAGCAGGGAGTCTGTTTGTAAGGAGCGTCAGCCAGGGAACCAGCCGACTGTAACGGAATCGGAACGCTTCTGCTGCGGTGCAGGCAGGTCTGCCAGGCCGCCCGTGATGGTGGCCTTGTCAATGGTGGCGATGATGTTGCCTAAGCCCGTATCTCCCAGATCCAGCAGCCGGTCCGAGGTCGCAACAGGGGTTCCGGTTGCGGGGTCCGTCTCTTCGGTCTCGTGACCGGGAATGTACAGATACAGCTGGTTGGTTCTGCCCTCATTCCAGTAATCATAGAGAGACATCACAAACATGGGGTCCCCCTGATTGGTGGTTCCGGCAAACTCCAGGTCGGAGAAGTGATAGGTATATCTGGGCATGACGCCGGTTTTATACATATCCAGCAAGGGGGTTTCCACGATTTCACGGATCACGAATACGCTGTAGGTGCTTTCTTTCCCCTCATGGGTGTATTCCTGGGCAAAGACACCGTTTCTTCCTGCGCTGATGGTGTCCTCGCCCTGGTTGCGGACATAGGTTACATTGCCCTCCGCGGTCTGCTTCGTCATTCCGGTCACTTCATCGATATACCATATCCGGCCCACATTGTCCAGAAGGGCCAGGGTCAGATCCGGGGTATAATGGACTTCATTGCCATAGTCCCAGTTTCCAAGGAAGTCCTTGTAGGTATTTTCCATGTAGGTGCCTCCGGGCATGGTGGTAATGCCGCACAGCACCACATCCGTAGTAGAGCCGTTTCCGGTCTCGCCGGTGACAAAGTTCTGGTCAGAGGCCATAAGGTAGGAGGAAAGATCGAACTTGTGGTACATGAATTCATGCAGCTCCGGGTCATAGGATTCCTGAATCTCCTTCTCCGCCTCATGGGTGAAGGGCAGGTCCACATACAGATAATAGTTCATAATGGCGCTGAAGGCATCTGTCTTTTCCGAATAGGTCATGCCGAAGAGCATATCGCCGTCAATGGGCTGCAACACATCAATGACCTTGCCGGTTTCGGGATTCACCTCATAGACCATGCCCAGATTGCCGCTTTCGCAGGCCCACATGGAGCCTCTGCCATAGCAAGAGGCGGCAATGTCCAGTCCGAAATTCTGTTCCTCGGAAGCGGTGATCTGATTGCCGGGGGTAAACCGGGGTGCCCCCTGCTCCATGGTATAGGCATACTGTTTCACATCCCCCGCCTTGCCAATTCCGGCGGTCTGGGTGGAGAATACGCCCTCCAGCTTCAGGTCCAAAGCAGCAACCTCTACGGCTGCGGTGTCCAGCTTGGTCTGGTCCGCTCTGTTGGTGACAGTAATATTGGCAGAGCCAACGGCATGGGCCGTCACATTGCCCTGTTGGTCCACCGTGGCAACCGATTCATTGTCGCTGCTCCACTGTACCTCCTTGTGGCCGGTGTACCAGGGCCGCAGGTCATAGCCCAGGGACTGGACTGCCCCCACATTCATGGTCACTACCTTGGTTTGCAGGACGGGAGTGCCCACAATGGTGCGGTCAAAGGCCGGCACATTGCGATGCTGCTCCTTTTGTGCGGTCTCCTGGGTCAGAGGGGCCATGAGGCAGGCGGTCTCGATGGTAAGCTCGCCCACCCTGGTGCACTGTGCGGTCTTCGGGTCCACCTTTTCCAGCGTGGATTCCGTGAGATAGGAGTTGACGGGAACGAACCGGGACCAATAGAGGCTCTCTGTGTTATGGTCCCAGGTCATGGCCTGGAGGTAATTCATGGCAAGGCCCGTATCTCCCACCATCTGCCACGGGGCATAGGAAGTGCCGTCGAAGTCCTCCTGAAGCTCCGATTTCCACAGGCAGGCCGTGCCGGTTTTCCCGGTCTGCCCGTCGTCGGCAGTTGCCACCACATAGATGGTGCCTGCATCATCGATAGCCAGGCCCAGGGCATTGATGCCTCCACGGGCCGTGGCCCACTGCTCCTCATAGGCGGGGTTCTCCGGGTCGGTATCTGCCAGGGTGATGGAGAAGATTTCCGCACTGGGGTGCTCCCCTTCCATGACGATCTGCATACCATACAGCTTTCCATCCCGGTAGTTGAAGGCAAAATCCTGATAGATATTCTCCAGGGTGGTGATATAGGTGCTCTCCAGCTCCATGGTGTTGTTCAGCATATCCTCATAGCGGTATGCGTAGAGCTTTCCGTTATCGGTCTGGGCGAAGACATAGCCGTTGACATACTCCGCCGCCACGAACTCCGCTTCACTGCCAAAGAGCTTGGTCTCGTTGCGGGACACCCCCTCATCAAAGGAGATCCAGCTCTTGGATTGGAACTCAAAGTCATACTGGTAGGCCAAAAACTGCCCGTAAGGGGTGCCCTCCCCACCCAGATTGACGGCATAGAAGGTTTCATTGCCCGCATAGTCGCAGACCACCACCACAGCCTTATTGCCGCAGTACTTGTAAAACTCCGTCAGATCCAGACCGCCCCGAACGGCCTGGCCCTTCTGCTTGGGCGCCATATCGGGATAGTCGAAGGAAATGGCCGTTTTGCCGGAGCCGTCCAGCAGTGCCACGGCTGCAATGTAGTTGTTGTCCTGTGCGTTATAATACAAGGTCTTGCGGTCCTCGCTGAGGGTCAGGGGTCGGCTTCCCGTAAGCGCAGGGGCGGTGTTGTCCACTGTGAAGCGGAAGGACATCTTTGCACCATGGCCCAGATCATCCCAGCGGGTGGAGCCGTCGGGATTTACATAATAATCAGGGGCTGCCAGGAAGGTAAAGTCGAAGACGGTTCCCTCTTCCACGGGCTTACCGGTGTCCGGGTCCGTAAGATCCCAGTTGAAGCCCATGCCATAGTCCGAGGTGGTATCCACCCACTGACCCGATGCGGGATAGTAGAACGAGCCCAGAACCATGTCGTCCATATGCTCATAGTCATCCACATGGTACACCTTTCCGGTGTTGGCATCGGTGATGCGTACCTCCACATCGGCGGCGTTGCGGATCATGGTGGGGAACATGGCATAGAGCTGCCACTTGCTGGCGGGATTGCTGGAAATGGCGTTGCGTTCGGGGTAATAGTGGGCATCTCCAACGAGACCTCTCTGGTCATAGGAACCATAGATGTTGCCGGTGTAGTATCTGCCCTGATCGTCGCCCTTGGGGCACCAGGTCAGAACATTCTTCACGGGAGTCTCCATATGGGAAGGACGCCGGGCGGTGCCGTAAGCGGTTTCCAAGAAGGAGCCGGTATCAAACATGGAAGGGTCCGTCCAGTTGCCATACCAGCCCAGCATGGCAATGGAGTGGGTGCAAGGCAGCTTGCCCTCCTGGTCCGACAGCGGCCGCAGGTACAGATATCCTTCCACATAGAAGCCGTTGCTGTAGCCCAGGGCCAGCATGTGCTGCCGGGTTGCGTCGGGGATCTTCACCTCTACGGTGACCTTTGCGGCACCGTCGGCAGGAACCGTGACCACATGTTCTTCCACCCCCTGCCCCGTATAGGTGAGGTCTGCATCCAGCCGGGTCATGGCGCTGGTGGAAAGGTTGATGCCGGGCTCTGCTGCCTTGGTTCCGGTGGTCAGCATGGAAGGATCCAGTTCATAACGAAGGGGCGCATCCGTCAGGTTATAGACGGTGAAGCTGTAGCTCCAGCCCTCTTTGCCGTCGCCCAGCTCGGCCTTGACCTTGCCGTCCGGCTGACCGTCTACCAGGATGAAGGCTTCGCTGTGCACCAGATTGTCAATATCTGCCAGGCCGCTGCCCTGATTTCTCACGGAGTATTCCACTCCGCTTTCCTTCTCCATAAGGGGTCTGGCGGTGGACATCAGCAGAGATTGGGCCAGATTTCGCAGGCTGAGATTTTCAAGGCCGGAGACCTCCCGGGCCTGATCCAGTACCTTTTGCTCTTTCAGATACTGCATGGCCAGGGCATTGAGGCCGGAGATATGAGGCGTTGCCATGGAGGTGCCGGACATCAGTTCATAGCCCTTGCCGCCGGGTTCCACACCGTTGATGGAATAGATGGAGCCGCCGGGGGCGGTGATCTCAGGCTTGATGGTGAGCGCCCCGGTGGTGCCCCAGGAGGAGAAGTCGCTCATGGCTGGATGCTCGTGGTCGCCGCCGCTGACATAGGTGCCGTCCTTTACCATAACCGTAGTGGCAAAGGCCCGGTCCTCATTTTTCTTTGTGAGTTTGAAAATCGCCGCTGCGTCCTCCAGGGACATGGTGACACAGGGGATCCCGGCGGTGGAGCCTTCCAGAGAGGCCCCGTAGATGCCGGGGACATTGTTATACAAAATCACGGCGCTGGCTCCTGCCTGAGCGGCCAGCTCATGCTTTTTGGAGAACAGGACTTCATTGCCTCTGGCAATCATAACCACCTTGCCGGAGTAGTCGCACGATGCAAAATCCGATTCCAGACCGCCATAGATGCGTTCGTCGGTCTGGCTGTCTCCTGCAAAGAGCCGGGAAGGATCTCCCAGAAACACCACCTCATAGGTGGTTCCCTGGCCCTGCACATCCAGATCGTTCCAGATGGTCCCCGCCGCATTGGGCGTATCCAGAAGGGAGGCTTCAAAGTCGGTGCCGAAGCAGGTGTGGTGGCTCAGGACCTTGCCCACATTGTCAGAGCTTGCCACCGAAAGGGCGTTGGTGAAGGTGCCGGGCTCCGCCGTCATGGCAGTGCCGGCCTCATCGGTATACATGGCGCCGTAGGCATCGTCAAAATCCGCCCAGTTGCCGGAGTTTCCGGAGGCGACACACATGACGATCCCGCTGTTTTTCAGGCCATCCATAATGCCGTTGACATAATCGGTATCCTCCGGCTTTTCCTCGTGTGCCCCCACGAATCCGGCATAGGGAGCGCCCAGAGACAGGTTCACGGTTTCGCAGCCCAGCACCACCGCATCCTCCACGGCGGCCATGTAGTCGCTGGAGTAGGCGCCGCCCTTGGCGCCAAAGACCTTCATGGTCAGAAGCTGGGCCTCCGGTGCAACGCCGGTGACATAGACGGTCTTGGCCCCGTCGGCATAGAACTTCCCGCTTTCAATCATATCCAGAAGCAGGTGGACATCGTATGTGCCAGCCACACCGTTGCCGCTCACATCGGCATGCTCTGCCTGCCGGATCTCCTTTCCGGTGAGAACATGGTCCAGAAGGGCCTGGGCATCGGCCTCGGTCACGGCTCCGTCTCCGTCAAAGTCATAGAACGCAGGCTCTGCGGGAATGTAAGTATTGGCCGTGGAGATTCCCGCCACATGGGAGCCATGAGAGCCCTGGGTGTCATTGTCATGGGTCACATCAAACCCGTTGTCCACATAGTTGAACTGGAAGGGGCGCTTGGAACAGTCGTACAGATCCTCTGCGTTCAGCCCTTCGTAGCGCTTGGAGATATTGAGCTGGTCCAAAACGGAGGCAAGTTCCTCCCGGTCCAGAAGATGCAGGGTGTCCACATATTCCTGTGTCTGCATCCCCTTTTGCTCCGCAAGGCGGGACAGAGCATAGACATATGCACCGTCGTCCATGGACTGGTGGTCGGTGTCAATGCCGGTATCCACCACGGCGATCCGGGTGCCCGCTCCGGTATAGCCGGACTGATTCTTCACCCTGGCGGCGCCGGTGGTCTCCTGGGCAATGATATTGCTGGTTTCCGCCTTCATAGGCTCATATCTGGTTTCCAGATACACCGCCCGGACCCCGTCCAGGGCTTTGATCTCGTCGATCTTGCCATAGGGCACATTGGCGGAAATGGCGTTCTCCGCAAGGGTCAGGTTCCACACCACATCCAGGCTCTGCCCGTCCAGGACCTGCCGGGAAATGGTGTCTGCCAGAAGCTCCTGCCGGTTTTTCAAACTCCGGCGGTAGGCAGAGGCGGGAGCGTCCTGTCTTGCCATAACGGAAAGGGCAGGCTCCTGCTCCAGCACAATGGTCACGCGGACCTGTTGGTCCTGGGCATACATTGCTTTTTTCGTTTCCTCCACCACGGAGGTATGGACCCCCATCAGGTCGGCGGTAATTCCCTCGCCGCTGATTTGGGTAAAGCTGACGCCACTGTCATCCTCAGCGGCCAGAACAGGACCGGCACTCAGCACCATGGTCAAAACCATGCAAAGAGCCAGAAGCCGTTTGAAATAAGAATGTTTCATTGGTCAACCATCCTTTCTTTGGTCAATCCCACAGGTGGGTGCAGCGAACCAGGACCTGCACGCCCTGGGCTCTGGTGGCATGGGCCTGGGGCTTCAGATCGCCGCCGATGCCATCCACCACCTTCGTATCCACGGCCCAGGCCATGGCCTGCCGTGCGTAGGGACTGATCTGATCTGCATCGGGGAACTGCATCATGGCGGAGTACTCCGCCGTGACATCCTTGCCCTGATACTGTGCGTAGCGATGCAGGAAGGTCACCATCTGCTCTCTGGTGATCTTGGCGCCGGGGGAGAAGGTCTTCGGGGAGGTGCCCTTCACGATGCCTGCCTCCACGGCCCAGGCCACATACCCGGCATAGTAACTGTCCGCCTTCACGTCGGTAAACTGTGTCTCCTGGGTCTGCTCTGTCCCGGCCCCTGCCATGCGGCCCAGAATGGTCACAAACATGGCCCGATTCATGGTGGCATTGGGAGCAAACAAGGTGTCGGTGACTCCGTCCACCCAGCCGGCTCCGTAAGCTTCCTTCACGGCCTCATAAAACCACCTGTCCTCCGGCACATCGGTGAAGGGAAGCCGGGGATTTACATAGAGGCTTCTCAGATACAGATGCAGGCCCTCCTGGGCGTTGAAGTCCTCCACGGCGAGCGTGATCTCGGTGGTGCGGGGACGGCCCACATAGGCAAATTGCATTTTGGCAAGAACCGTTCCGGCCGGGATCCTGTTGGCCTGGGATGTGGCATAGGCCAGGGTGACGCTCCCCTGCTCCGCTGCCTGGCAGTGGACCCGGCTTTCCGACTGGGCCCCCTCAAAATGTAGGGCAGCTTCGTCAAAGGAAAGGGTGTACCGACCATTGTAGGTGTCCTGTGCCGCCGTCATGGTCAGAGTTACGGTGTTGTTTTCCACAACTGCGTCTACCTGTGCGTAGACTGGGACTTCCGCAGCACCAACTGCCAGCAAAGAAGCCAGCAGCATCACGATGAGAAGTCCGGACATGAGCTTTTTCATACCATTTCTCCTTTCGTGTTCCTCCCGGAACGGCAATCATTTATGCACACTGCCATAACCCAAAAGCAGCATACAACGGCTTTACTATCTGCACATTCTAATAGTGTAGATATCCGGCATCTATTTAATTAGATAGTAACATTAAACCTTGCTTTAAGGTCAAGTATCTTTTTCAACAAAACCTTTTCGTTTTTTTGTGCATCTTGTTATTTCCTGTATGTTCCGTTGCACGCCCCTTGACTTCTCTCCCCGGGCAGGATATGATTATGGTAAACTGCGCCAGTAAGCGCGCATGAAAGGAACGGATTTTTGTGCAATATAGCATAAAGGAAGTATCGCAGCTGCTCAATATCCCTACCAGCACCATTCGCTACTATGACGCCCAGTCCCTCCTTCCCTATGTGAGCAGGACCCAGGGCGGCTACCGGGTGTTTACCCAGGAGGATATCCACATTTTGCAAACCATCACCGCCCTCAAATCTCTGGGTATGCCCATTAAAGACATCCGGCAGTTTGTGGGCTGGATGGCTCAGGGACCGGAGACCCTGCCCCACCGGGAAAAAATGATCCTGGCCTACCGACAGGAGCTGGAAGAGCTGGTAGCCCAGTCCCTCCAGCGGCTGCACTTCATTGAGCGTATGACCTGGTTTTACACCTGCGCCGCAGAGGGCGGCCCCACGGATATTCGGGAATACGCCAATATCGATCCCTCTTACTGCGGCCCCTGCGATTTCTTTTCCCCCGGATCCTCCTCCGACCACGAATAAAACCGGCTGCCTTTCCTGAGACAGCCGGTTTTTACATCGAATCCTGTAGAAAAAAGAGCCGAAAGCAACAGCTTTCGGCCCTTTTGTTGTGAATCGGTTACTTCGGTCTGGAATCGGACACCACGCTGGCAGCATCAAAGAGGTCTGCCACCATGTCTGCATTTTCAATGATGCGGGTGCCGTTGATGGTGCGGCGGTCCTGACGCAGATAGTTGTCTCCCATCTTGCCCCAGGCGGTGTCCGCATTGTTCATACCGGAGAAGTAGTGGAAGCCTGCATTGATGAGCACATCAAACTTTTCGCCGCTGTATTCCTCCAGCTCGCTGCCGCCTGCATAGATCAAAATGTCCACAGGGCCAAGCAGCTCCTCATAGATATTCTTCCAGGACTGCACATCCTTTTCGATCTCCTGAGCGGTGCTGTCTGCATAGCTGATCTCCCCGTAAGTAAAGCTGGCAAAGGCATAGCCCTTATTGCGCAGGGCCTCCATCACCGCCTTGGCCTGGGCAGCCTCCTCCTGATTGGTGAGGTCATAGCCCAGCGGGTCCTTTGCGCCGCTGAAGGCCAGAACCGCTCTGGCTCCCCGATAACTGAAATCGGGATGCAGCGCAATGAACTCCTCCAGCACGCTCACGAAGTCATAGGCGCCCTGGCTCTTGGTACCCTGTGCATCGGTGTACTCACTGGTGATCTGTCCGTTCTCGCCCACCACCACACGGTCGGCAAAGCCGTCACCGATCTGGTCTTTCAGGTAGTGGGAAGGGACCTGGGACAGGACCAGGGGCTTCTTCCCCTCGGGCAGACGGATGGAGCCTGCCACAAACTTGCCGGAATCATCGGCAGCGGCCATCTGCTTCTGGGACACCAGAACAAAGCCCTTGGTATAGAGCTGCTCCAAAATGGCCTTGAATTCGTCCACGGTCAGATTGTTTCGGTTGTAATAATCCGCATTTTCATCCCCGTCAAAGGCACGGGCAGGGTCGGCAATGAGGGGCTGGAAGGAGATCTGGGTCACCACTGCACTGTCTG
The DNA here is from genome assembly GCA_029257335.1 of Faecousia sp. GTDB lineage: Bacteria > Bacillota > Clostridia > Oscillospirales > Oscillospiraceae > Faecousia. Next base: position 26,134 of record JARIBV010000041.1, on the reverse strand, counting down.
CCACTGCCTTCAGGGAGTCCAGAGTGGTTTTGTAGGTTTCCAGCTGGGCCGCAACCTGCTCATCTTTTCCGGGATATCCCTCCAGAAGGGCGATGGCACCTTCATAGTCATATCCGGAGGCCAGTGCCGCCGCCTCACTGAGGACCTGCGCCGCATCTCCCTGCGGTTCGGTGGGAAGGGTCAGCGGGGCTGTGGTATTTTCCGGGATCTGATCCGATTCCGGTTTCTTATCTGAAAAAATCAGCTTCACAAGGCCGACGATAAGCATAATCACCAGAACCAATCCAAGCAGCAGAATCAGAAGAGGCAGATACGCCTCCTTAAATTTCTGCCACGGAGTCTTTTTCCGGCGTTTCCGGCGTACCGGAGGGCGCTGCGTCTGCTGTGGTCTGGGGGTTCGTTCTTCGTACATATTTCCTCCCGCCTTTCAACGAATAAGATTACTGTCTATCATATCGAATTTTGTAATATTTTGCAATGGGAAAAACTGAATTTCACAAATTTTCCTTCAAGTCTTTCAGCCACAGGGCGGCCATGGCATCGGAGGGCATTCTCCAGTCTCCCCTGGGGGACAGGGACACGGAGCCGATCTTGGGGCCGTCCGGCAGGCAGCTGCGTTTGAACTGCTGCTGGAAGAACCGGCGATAGAAGGTATGCAGCCATTTTTCGATGGTGACATCGTCATAAGTTCCCGCAAACACATACTTTGCCAGACGCAGCACCTTTCGGGGCCGATCCCCCCAGCGCAGCATCTGATACAGGAAAAAGTCATGCAGCTCATAGGGACCTACCAGATCCTCGGTGCACTGGGAGATCTCCCCCTCCGTGGGGGGCAGCAGCTCCGGGGAAACCGGGGTATCCAGGATGTCCAGCAGCACCGCCTTCAACGCCTCGTCGCTGCGCTGCGCCACATGGGCCACCAGATGGCGCACCAGGGTCTTGGGAACCCCGCTGTTGACGCCGTACATGCTCATATGGTCGCCGTTATAGGTGGCCCATCCCAGGGCCAGCTCGCTGAGATCACCGGTGCCGATGACCAGCCCTCCCACCAGATTGGAAAAGTCCATCAGAACCTGGGTCCGCTCTCTGGCCTGTCCGTTTTCATAGGTCACGGAGCGGTCGGATTGGGCAAGGCCGATGTCTTTGAAGTGCTGGGCCACCGCATCGCCGATGGGGATTTCCCGGAAGGAGACCCCAAGGGCCAGGGCCATGGATTCGGCATTGCTTCTGGTTCTGCCGGTGGTGCCGTAGCAGGGCATGGTAATGGCCCAGAGGCGGTTTCGGTCCCAGCCCAGACGGTCTGCGGCCCGCACCATGACCAAAAGAGCCAGCGTGGAGTCCAGTCCCCCGGACAGGCCCACCACTGCGGTCTTTGCATAGGTGTGAGCCAGCCGCTTGGCAAGGCCGGCTGCCTGAATGTCCAGAATCTCTTCACAGCGGGAGGCACGAAGCCCTCCCTGGGGCACGAAGGGGTGGGGCTCTACATACCGGGTCAGAACCGTGTCTTTCCGGGTGAAATGCACCGGCACCTGCCGGCAGCTTCCTTCCGGGGCGGGATAGGTGTTTCTCCCCGCCCGCTGGGAGGCCAGACGCAGCACATCCAGCTCCGTCACGATCATATCCGGCTCCATGGTGCCGGACTGGGCCAGAATGGTTCCGTTTTCGCAGATCAGGTTGTGACCGGAGCCAACGGTGTCCTGGGTGGATTCCCGGCAGCTGGCGCAGGCATAGACATAGCCGCAGACCAGCCGGGCGGACTGGCCGCTTACCAGGGCCTGCCGGTATTCTCTTTTTCCCACCACCGCAGGAGAGGCCGACAGGTTCACCACCACGGTGGCCCCTTCCCTGGCCAGCATCTGAGAGGGCTGGGCCGGGGCCCACAGATCCTCACAGATCTCGCAGCCCACCACCAGGTCCGGGATCTCCGGGCAGGTCAGCAGCACATGGGTTCCAAAGGGCACCCCGTCGGCCAGGGTGTCCGGGCCCGCCGGGGTAAAATACCGGCCCTCATAAAATTCCCCGTAATTGGGAATATGGCTCTTGGGGATCAGCGCCAGCAGAGCACCGTTCTGCACTGCTGCGGCGCAGTTGTAGAGTTTCCCCCCATGCTGGTACGGAAGGCCCACAAAGGTCAGGACCTCCATCCCTCTGGAATGCTGCACCACATGCTCCAAAGCCTCCCAGGCGCCCTGCTGCAAGGTGGGCTGCAAAAACAGATCCTGACAGCTGTAGCCCGTGAGGCACAGCTCCGGCAGGGCCAATACCTGGACCCCCAGGGCCTCCGCCCGGTCCATGGCCTTTTTGACCTGCTCTTCCTGGTAGGCGCAGTCTGCCACCTTTACATCCAGAGAGGCCGCCGCCACTTTGATAAACCCGTCTTTCATGGCAATTCTCCTTCTATCGCATGCACCCACAGGTGCAAATTTCAATTTCCTCTTTTGCTACAGCTGATCCAGATTGAGGGAAAAGGCCGGAAGAAATTCCTCTCTGAAATATTCCAGCTCCGGCAGCTGCATCTCCTCCAATGCCTGGGCGATCTGTCTGGCGGCAGAGGCAAATTCCTGATTGCCCGCCTTCAGCTCCTCCAGACATTTGACATAGGCAGAAAGCTTGTCCGCCGCCTTCACAATGGGCAAAACCTCCTGGTCGTCCTCTAAAATCAGATGTTCATAGAAGGGCCGCAGCACGGAAGGCAGGGTCTGCAAGATCCGCTGCCCTCCCGCCTGCTCCACCTTCTTATATGCGGCCCGGATCTCCGGGTCATAATACTTGACCGGCGTTGGCAGATCCCCGGTCACGATCTCCGAGGCATCGTGATACAGCGCCGCCAGGGCGCACCGCTCCGGGTTCGGCCCCGGAAGGCCCAGGATCTCCCGGCGAATGAGGGCCAGACCGTGGGCCAGCACCGCCACCATGTGGCTGTGCTCCTGCACATTTTCGGAAAAGGTGTTGCGCATCAGGCCCCACCGGCCGATATAGCGCATCCGGCCCATCAGGGCATAAAATTCATGCTCCATAGGTCTGCTCCCAAAGCGCCTGGGCCAGGTCCGGGATCTCCGCCGGTGTCCGGGCAAAGCAGACCGCACCCGCCTCCTCCAGGACCTGCCGGGAGCGATAGCCCCACAGGGCGCTGATGCAGGGAAGCCCTGCGGCCTTGGCGGTCTTCACATCCACATCGGAGTCTCCCACATAGACGGCCCGGGATATGCCCAGCTCTTCCATGGTTTTCAGCACCATGTCCGGGAAGGGCTTGCGCCGCAGCGGGGGCTTCTGCCCCAGAGCCGCCGTGAAGGTGGGAAAATATGTTTTCCACAGAGCCTTTGTGGCATCATCCGGCTTGTTGGACACAATGGCCAGTTTCCAGCCCCTGTCCAGCAGGGTCTTTGCCGCCTGGGGGATGCCCTCATAGACCCGTGTGGTTTCGTTGCAATGCAGAGGATAATAGGCCCGATACCAGGCCATGATCTCCTGAAAATTTTCAGGCTCTTTTCCCAGGGCCAGACGCATCTGGTTCTCTGCCCCGTTTCCCACGAAGGTGCAGACCTCCTCCAGCGTCCTTTTGGGATAGCCGAAGGCCTCCAAGGTGGCGTTGGTGGCATTGGTGAGATCCTGAAGGGTATACAGCAGCGTGCCGTCTAAATCCCATAATACAGCTTTCATTGGATTGCCTCCCCTGGGGCAGGAATTGACACTGCCCCGTGTTCTATGTTACAATGTGCGTACTACAAAAGAAGGAGTGGTTCCCGGTGGCAGATTCCAACCAGACGAAAAAACTTCTGGCCCAAGCCATGAAAGATCTCATGGCGCGGGAGCCCTTTGCCAAAATCAGCATTGGGGACATCTGCACGGAGTGTCTCATGAACCGAAAGAGCTTCTATTACCACTTCCGGGACAAATACGATCTGGTGAACTGGATCTTCCAGACGGAGTTCCTCCTGACCCTGCGGGATGCTCCCAAGGATCTGAGCATCCTGAACCGTCTGTGCCGATACTTCTACGACAACCGGGCATTCTATTATAATGCTCTGTCGGTGCAGGGGCAGAATTCCTTCCAGGACTATTTTCGGGAGGTCCTGGAGCCCTTCATGGCTTATTATGCCCAGGCCTTCTTTGACGGGCGGAACGAGGACACCTCTTTTTTTGTGACCTTCTACAGCGATGCCCTGATTGCCGCCGTGCTGCGGTGGCTGTCCCAGAAAAATCCCATGGCACCGGACAAATTCCAGGACCTGCTTCTGCGCACGCTTCAAGCCGGTTCCACTCTGCTGACTCCCCCCGCCAACTGAGGCGGGGGTGTTTTGTTACTTAACTATCATACTGCATGTTTCGGCAAAAAGCAACGAAAGAAACCACAGCCCCGGCGCAAAGCAGGCCATTTCAACTGCACGGGATTGTGTTGGGGCTGTGGAATGTTTTCAAAGCGGCACCGTTGACGCCTGAACGGGTCACTGCCGCCCCTGCTCCTGGACCTTGGGCCGCTTATATCTTCCCTGGGGGGCCCATTCCGGCAGAGGCAGACGCTGCATGGCGCCGAAGACCCGCTCTTTGAGGTCCGGATACCGGCCGGACAGCTCATAGACCAGCTCCTTCACCTCCTGCCTCTTTGTGCGCTTGTCCACAGGGCAGCGATTGTGCACAATGGGCAGGTTCTGGGACTCAGCAAAATGGATCACCGTTTTTTCCGTAAGATACAGCATAGGCCGGATCTGGGTGACGCCGCTGCGGTCCAGCTCCGTCACAGGCTGAAAGCAGCTGAGCCGCCCCTCATAGAACAGCGACAGGAAAAAGGTTTCCACCGCGTCATCATAGTGGTGGCCCAGGGCAATCTTGTTGCAGCCCCGCTCCAAAATCGCCTGATTCAGTGCTCCCCGCCGCATTTTTGCGCACATGGAGCAGGGGTTTTTCTCCTGGCGATAGTCAAAAATAATGGGGCCGATCTCTGTTTTCACCAGAGTATACGGAACCTCCAGGGTGTCGCACAGCTGCCGGATCGGCGTAAAGTCCATATTTCCCAGGCCCATGTCAATGGTGACGGCCTCCAGAGAAAACCGGGAGGGGTGATACTTCCGAAGCTCCGCCAGCAAAACCAGCAGGGCCATGGAGTCCTTTCCACCCGAAACGCCTACGGCGACCTTGTCCCCAGGCTCCAGCATTTTATAATCGTCCACACACCGGCGAACCAGTCCCACCAGCTTCTGCATGTAAAAATCAAACCTTTCTGTGTAAAAATGGGTATTGAGTATTCAAGAGAAAACAAGAGAAAAGCAAAGGATTTGAGAGTTCTTCCGACGCAAAACAAATTTCTCGGAAATAGTGCTTGACTTTGTTTTGTGCCTATGGTATAAGATACAGGCACGTTCGGGTACATTGTACGATTGAATGTGCCATTTGTCAAAAAATATTTCTCGTTCGGGGTTTGGCCCCGTTTGAACTGGAGGAAAACACTATGTCCACTACTCTGCTGAAGAAGGAGACCGTACAGCGCAAGTGGTACGTTCTCGACGCAGCCGGTAAGCCCCTGGGCCGGACCGCTGTGATTGCCGCCAACCTGCTGCGGGGCAAGCATAAGGCTGACTTCACCCCCAACGTTGACTGCGGCGACTGCGTCATCATCATCAACACCGACAAGGCCATTCTGACCGGCAAGAAGGCCGAGCAGAAGATCTACTACCGTCACACCGGTTGGATCGGCAACCTGAAGGAAACCAAGGCTCGCATCATGATGGAGAAGCGCTCCGACTATGCCATGGAGCTGGCCGTCAAGGGCATGCTGCCCAAGAACAGCCTGGGCCGTGCTTCCCTGACCCGCCTGAAGCTGTATAAGGGCGCTGAGCACAACCACGCTGCACAGAAGCCCGAAGCTTGGACCCTGGACTGATTGGGAGGTAAGGAACAATGTACGAAAGCAAGAAGAAGTATACCTACGGCACCGGCCGGCGGAAGTCCTCCATCGCCCGTGTTCGTGTTTATGAAAATGGCACCGGCTCCATCATCATCAACGGCCGTGACATCGACGACTACTTCGGTCTCGATACCCTGAAGCTGCTGGTTCGTCAGCCCCTCAACACCACCGAGATGCTGGGCAAGGTTGATGTGGTCTGCACCGTTGCAGGCGGCGGCGTGACCGGCCAGGCCGGCGCAATCCGTCACGGCATTTCCCGTGCTCTGCTGGGCGTGAACCCCGAGTTCCGTGCCGCTCTGAAGGCCGCTGGCTTCCTGACCCGTGACCCCAGAATGAAGGAGAGAAAGAAGTACGGTCTGAAGGCCGCTCGTCGCGCTCCTCAGTTCTCCAAGAGATAATTTCTCTCAGGAACTTTGCAAAAGTGCATCAAATCCCCGGAAACTTCGGTTTTCCGGGGATTTTTTTATCCCGTCTGCCTCTTTTTCCTCCAAATCCGGGGCACAGGTACTTGTGTCCCATGGAATTTATGATACAACTGTGATACAATCTGACTGCATACTGAACCGGGGAGGTATGAGAAGATGAAAATTCTGATTGTCGAAGACGAAAAGCCCATTGCAAATTTAATCAGTTGGAACCTCAGCAGCTGCGGCTACAGCTGCTGTTGTGCATACGACGGCATGAGCGCAGCGGATCTCATCGAGGAAAACACCTATGATCTCATTCTTCTGGATATCATGCTGCCCAAAATCAACGGCTATGAGCTGCTGGAGCAGATCGCCCCCACTGCTACGCCGGTGATTTTCGTAACCGCAAAGGGAACCGTGGAGGATCGCATCAAAGGGCTTCGGGCCGGGGCCGATGACTACCTCACCAAGCCCTTTGATGTGGTGGAACTGATTGCCCGGGTGGAGAGCGTCCTGCGCAGGGCCGGAAAACTGGACCAGCACTATGATATCGGAGATGTGCGCATCGACCCCAAGGCCATGCAGGTCACGAAGGGGGGTGTCCCCGTCTCCCTGACCAGAAAAGAATACGAGCTTGCGCTGCTGTTTGTCCGAAACCGCAACATTGCCCTGTTTCGGGAGGACATTTACCAGCGTGTCTGGGAATGTGAATATACAGGGGACAGCCGCACCGTGGATCTGCATGTCCAGCGGCTGAAAAAGAAGCTGGGCTGGCAGGACCGGCTGGTTTCCGTGTACAAGGTGGGGTATCGGCTGGAGGACAGGCCATGAAGTTCTCTTGGAAAATGATCCTTATGGTATCACTGATTTTGGCGGTGACCTTGTCCATAGGAGGCTCCGTCATCATCTGGACCTCCTTTCAGTCCCAGATCCGCAGGGAAATCCAGGCAGCCCAGGACGAGACCCAGCTGTTTTCCCTTCTGCTGCAATCCCTGGACCCCGGAGAGGATTCCGTCGCACCGGATGCGGTTCAATTTCTCAAGGCAAAGCTGCGTTCCACCGACTTTCTGTCCGGCAATCGCTTCGCCATTACCGATGAATCCGGCGCTTGCATCCTCCAGACCGATATCATGAACACGCCCATTGAACCTGTCACGGACATGCCGGGCATCATTGAGAGCCATCTGGTGGAATCCCACGGCCACTATGTCGTCTCGGTCACCTCCTTTCCCTTCTGCGGCCAGACCTTGCAGCTGCAGCGGGAACGGAATGTGACTGCCTGCTTTGAACAGGCCAAAGAAACGCTTCGGGTCTATGAGATCATCATGGGGGCGCTGCTGGTCGTCAGCACTCTGGTCACCGCAGGCTTCACCTTGTTTCTGACCAGACCTCTGAAGCGTGTGGCGGGTGCTGCGGTGCAGCTGACCCGAGGCCACTATGACCAGCGGGTTACCGTCACCTCCCGAGACGAGGTGGGACAGGTCGCCCGCACCTTCAATGAAATGGCGGACGCTCTGGAATCCAAAATCAAGGAACTGGACGATGCCCTCACCCGGCAGAAGGAGTTTACCGCCAGCTTTGCCCACGAGCTGAAAACTCCGCTGACCTCCGTCATCGGGTATGCAGACACCCTCCGAAGCCGCACCCTGCCGCCGGAGCAGCAGCTGGAAGCCGCAACCTATATTGTAACAGAGGGCAGACGCCTGGAGGCAATGTCCTTTTCCCTTCTGGATCTGTTTGCCCTTGAAAATCATGCCCCGAATTTCTCTCGGGTCTCCATTTCCCAGCTTTTGGAAAAGGTGCGAGCAAGCTGCAGCTATTTTCTTTCTCAGGCAGGGGTTGGGCTGGAAGCGAGCGTACAGGAGGCGGAGCTTTCGGCGGCACCGGAGCTTCTTCATACCCTTCTTTATAATTTGATCGAAAACGGATGCAAAGCCTCTCCCCAGGGCAGCGTCATTCACCTTACGGGACGCCGAACGGAAGAGGGCTACGCCCTATCCGTGGAGGACCACGGCCGGGGCATTCCCCGGGAGGTGCTGGACCGGATCACAGAACCCTTTTATATGGTGGACAAGTCCCGTGCCAGAGCCCAGGGCGGTGCCGGTCTGGGCCTGGCCCTGTGCGAGCGGATTGCGCAGATTCACCAAGCGGACCTGGAATTTGAGAGCACGCAGGGCATGGGCACCACTGTGACCATTGTGCTGGGAGGTGCTGCCCAATGAAGAAATCCACTGTCTTTTGTCTGTTTCTGACCCTGCTGGTCCTTGCCGCCGCATTCCTGCTTCCCGGCGCATGGATCCAATATGGGCAGCAGGCCCTGGAAGCGCAGTCCTTTGTGCAGCCTGCGGTTTCCTTGTCTCAAGACCCTGCATCCCACAGCATTCTCCATAGTCTTCAGCTTTTGAGCGACGACTCTCTCGGCGCGTTTGAGTTGGAAGAGCAGGTGGATCCTCAGCAAATACAGCGGCAGTTGATGAAACAGCTGAAGATTCTCAAAGATTTGGGCATCGCCATTCCCTTTCTTCCCGATCCCGAGGAGCAGGAGATCCCGGTGCAGACCGTCGCAAAGACCCTCCGGCTGGGACAGGACCATGCCGTCTATCTGTACCGAATCGGCATCGCCCAGGGATTCGTGTGGATGGATGTACAATCCGGAAAAATCGTCCAAATCAGCCTTCGTGTGGAAGCAGACCCCGACACGGAGCAAACCTTTCTGAACTGGCGCAGCCGGTGGGAAGAGACCGAGGCCTCCGCCTCTCAGGCCCTGCACGCCTGGGCAGCCTATTATGAACTGCTTCCATCCCCGTCTGTTTTGAAGCCGTTTTCTTTGGAAGGGACAGATTTTCCATGGAATGACTGTCTGTTTCTGGGCCTGCTGCAAGAAGAATCCGAACCACAGGTGGGGCTGCTGGGTTCCTGCTGGAATGTCAGTCCCGATTCCGATACCATTCTGTTTTCGGTGGAACCCATTTCGGTGGAAGAGCTGGAGCAGATTCAGCAGGAGCTGAAAAAATAACCGAGTTTTTTTGCAGTTCCCCATGCGATGATACAAACAAGATACAAGCCCGCAGATAATAGAAGCAGGGACAGCGAAGGGCTTGTAACCATTGAGATCTCAACACAGGCTCCCCCCTTCAAGGCACTCCCTTGAAGGGGGGATTTGTATGGAAGCAAGCACCATGCCGGAATGTCCCGCCCAACACTAACAGGAAAGGACCGATGAACTTGAATCCCTTTTATCCCACCCTGCGAAGGAGGCTCTGCCGCAAAGAGATCCTGTATGCCATGATACTGTCATTTTTCATTATGATTGTGTCTCACCTGGTGGAAGCCTCTCTGGAAATCCGCTCTTTGCTTGATACCATACACGACCTGAATTCCGGTTCCACGGAATTTGCCCTCTATGCGCCGGAAACAGCGCAGCGGCTGCGGCAGTTCATTTTGGAAAACCGGGCCTCTCAGGCGTTCAGCTTTTACATCTTTATGGAGGACGGCTATACCCTCTATCATTTCATTGCCCATTTTCTCATTACCCTGCCTGTGCTCATGTTCATGCAGGATCGGCAGAACGGGACCCAGCAGATGATTGCACTCAGAAGCCGAACCGGAGGGTATCTGGCATGGGAAGGCGCTGCCATTTGTCTCACCGCAGGGATCCTGGTCCTGGTTCCCTCCATTGTGTTCTGGGCCGTCACCTACCTGCTGGCTCCCTGCCGCTTTCCCCTGTCCCAGTCCTTCCCGCCTTATTCGGAGGATTTTTTTCAGATCCTGGGGCAGGAAAAAAATGTGGCCTGGAAATATCTGGTTTTGATTTTTCTGAATGCCGCATTATTGGCCAGCAAGGTCTTTTTGACCTTTGCGGTAAGCCTGCGGACACAGAGGAAGGTTGTGATTTTATTTTTTCCCATGGTGTTCTCCTATGGGCTGCAAATCCTGTGCATCCTGCTGAAGCTCCCGGCGTATGGGCAGCTCACCTACTATGACGCAATGATCGAATCCCTAGCCCCTGCCTTTGTGACCATGATGGTGCACCTTCTGCTGGCAGCGGGGATCCTGGCCACCACAAACGGAAAGGAGGCATCGCTCAATGGATAGGGAACAGAACCCGCCCCTCTTTTTTAACGCCGCAAGATATTTTCCCTGGATATTTTATCTTGTCACCTGTTACCTTGCCTACAGATATACCGCAGATCGGGCCTATGCCTTTGCCATACAATCCATGAACCCGTCCCAGTACACCCTGTGGCACGACTTTTTTTCCCACCTGGACGACGGGATCCTCATTCCCCTGCAGCACTGGATCGGACTGTTTTTCCTCTTTTCTCAGGTCACCGGTATTTGCACCGCCCCCTGTTATCTGCTGCGATACCCCCGAAAATCCAGCTGGTATCGGGCGGTACTGAGGCGGCTGCTTGTTCTGTGCTGCAAGGTCATGGCGCTGCGCTTTCTGGTTTTGCTGGGTGCGGGAGCGATTCGGTTCGGACTCCCCCATGGCATGAACTGGGGTCCTTTCCCCTCCATCCATCAGCCTGTGCCGGTGATGCTTGTCACCTCCTTCCTGTGCCAGCTGAACATCTCCTGCTTTGCAGCGGTTTTATTCCTTCTGGTGACCGTCTGGAAACATCACGGCATTGCTTCTTATCTTGTGTGTCTGCTGTTTTTCTTTCTCTCACATCTGATTTTTTACTTTACGCCGCCGTATCTGTCCTTTCGTTTGCCGGCATTTGCCGCCTGCTTTACCTATCACTATATCTGCGGCGGCTATTTCCTGGAAAGCTGCCTGTCGGCCTTTGGACTTCCCTGGCTGCTGGGCCTGCTTTTCCTGTGGCTCACCCGGCCTCTTCTCAGACGGTTCCCGGAAAGGGGGGAGATCCAGTGAGAATGAAACGATTGCAGCTGCAAAGGCTGCTCCCCGCCGCACTGCTGGCCGGGTTCGGCTGCGCCCTTTTTATGACTTCCAGCCTCTGCGGGATCCTGTCTCAGTCCGGGATGCTGCCCATGGATCTGTATTGGCTGTATTTTGGAGCCATCCCCGGGCAGTGGGGGATGCCTTTCCATGTCCTCAAATACATGTTTACACTGGTGCCCATGACCCTCATTGCCTACTTTGTATCCAACGACATCCAGACCAATCTGATCGAACCAAAATACGCGGTGGTGCTCCGCTATCAGAGCACAGGGCGCTGGGTACGCAGCGGCTGCCAAACGGCCCTGGCCGTCACCGCTTTGTTTCTTCTGGCCTTTCATGCCTCTTTTTTCGCCGCCAATCACATTCTCAGCAGTGCCTATGGGGACTGCCGGGAATCCGTCTTTTCTGCCGGGGAAACCGGTTCCGTTTTCGTTCTCATCGCAAAGCAGATATTTTTTCTCAGCGCCCTGTCCATCCTGCAAATGCTCGTGGCCCTGCGCCACACGATTCAGCGGGGGATGGTGGTGGGGTTGTGCACAGGGGGCACCGTTATATTTCTGGATCTTCTCCCAATCAGCGCCCGGAAGCTCTTTGCCGCCGACCTGGGAATCACCAGTCTCCTCTTTGACATTGCCCTGTTTCTTCTGGCACTCCCCTTCCTTGGGCTGCCGTCGTCAGGCAAAGCAAAAGAGAACTATCTAACCTAAAGGAGGATGCAACGATATGGACTATTTTATTGAAATCGAAGGGCTTTCCAAAGCCATCAAAAAGCAGGTCATTCTCGATCACATTGATCTGCGCCTGGAGAAGGGAAAGATCTACGGGTTTGTGGGAAGAAACGGCTCGGGAAAAAGTATGCTGTTTAAAGCGATCTGTGGGTTTATCACGCCGGATGCGGGGCAGATCAAGGTCCACGGCAAGCGCATCGGCAAAGATGTGGACTTTCCCGACTCCACCGGGGCCATCATCGAAAAGCCCGGCCTGATCCCCTATATGACCGCCTTTGAAAACCTGAAAACATTTGCATCCATTCAAAAGCGCATTGGCGACCGGCAGATCCGCCAGGTCCTGGAACTGGTGGGCCTGGACCCCGATTCCAGAAAAAAGGTGCGGGCCTTTTCCCTGGGCATGAAGCAGCGTCTGGGGATCGCCCAGGCCATTATGGAACAGCCGGAGCTTCTGGTATTGGATGAGCCAATGAACGGCCTGGACCGGGAAGGGGTACAGGATATTAAACGGATCATTGGTTCCATGCAGCGAGACGGCTGCACCATCCTGCTCAGCAGCCATATTGCAGGTGACATTGAAGAGCTGGCGGATCAGGTCTTCTATATGGACCGGGGCATACTCTCAGAAAGGATGGACTGATCCATGTTTCCCTTCTACTTTTCCTGCTTTCTGATTTTCTGCCTTCTGGCATTTTGGGCGTGGTATCGGATTCTGAATCATAAATCCCATAGGGCCATGCTGGTCTGCGTTTTGCTGTCGGTGATGCTGTTTGGAGCCTTTTGTGTCCGGGATGCACAGGATGTAAGGCTTCGGGTCCGGCAGGCAGTGGCAGAACGAAACGATCCCACCTATTATGATGATCCGGTCCATCGCCGGGAATCCCCTTATTTTGAATGCTTTTACCGCAAGGAGCTGGAGCGGTTCCGGCAGTATCAATGGAATTCCGGCGATTGGGATTGGAAAAATCCCCAGAATCTGCAAACTGCGGCCGATGTCCTGCAAAATGTCTATTGGGGAGGATTTGTCCCGGAAAAGCAGATCGATTCTGCACAATCCCCTGACTTTGCCGCCATAAAGGAGGACCCCGTGGGAAATCTTGGTCAGCTCTTTGAGCTTACCGGATGGTCTGTCCACGCTGAACAATGCGAAGATCCCCAGGTTCGCTCCCTGTTTCTTCCGGATGAAACACAGTTTGATCTCATGTGGGTTTCCCATTCATTCACCAGTCAAGATGCCCAAACGATCGACTATATTCTTCTGGAACCGTGCCTTAAACGGGATGCGCAGCGGTATGCAGAACCGCACGACACACCTTATGGCGAATATGGCATTTTGATTGGAATGACCCAGGACCATCTGCCGGTTTTTGTAAGCCAATAAAAAGGAGAATCTGAAATGAAACACCCAATGGTATGGACACTTTGTATGGCACTGTGCTGCATAGGGCTGTGTGCATGCAGTTCCGGCGAAAATTCCCACATTCTGCTTCCCTGGGAAAAAGAGAACGCCGCTGTGGGCTCCGTTTCTGATAAGACGGTGGAACCCACCATTCCGGAGCAGGATGACAGTCTTCCCTACTGGATCATCCCCGTAAGTCGGGAGATGGGCAGTGTGTTCTATATGGAGGAAGAAGACCGTAATATGGCCATTTCCAGATCCCCCCAGGCATACAACACCCTGAAACAGGCGTCTTGGAATTCGGAGGACCCCGATGTATTGTCCAACGGGAATATCCAGACCCTGGTCAAAACCCTCAGCCAAATGACCTCCGCCCAGCGCCCTGCCGTTACTTACAGCCAGATGAAGGTGGAAGGTCTGTGCAGCAACATCGGCCAATATCTGGGAGATTGCATGTGGTGGGATGTCATTACGGTGAAAGAGTGCAAGATCATAAAAGACGAGACCGCAGACAAGCTCAACGGCGGGGCCCCTTACGCACTGGTGACCGCGGAAACCTATTTTCAGGAAACCATCTATCTCTATTTTATGGACGCCGAATCCGGCGAGGCCTATTACAGCAACCCGGATGTCCACAACATAGAGGGGTATCCCGTAGGTGTTTCCCAGGATGCCATTGTGCTTTGCATGGTCCCCTTTGAAGCTGCGGGAGGCTGATGGGAAGGACCCGGGATGGGATCGGTCCCATTGGTTTCGGTACATAGGCATTTCTCTGCACACACTCCCTCCCGGACCCCCGCCCTGTGCACAGAGGATCCGGCAAACAGAAATCGGCCTGCCCAACAAGAGGCAGGCCGATTTCTTTCGGATCGGGACCGGTCATCCCGCGCAGCAGGGGGATTTCTTCTGGTACAGGGATTTATACCACACCACGGTGTCTCGGATGGTCTCCCGCAGATCCCGGGGCATATAGCCCAGCTCTCTGGTGGCCTTGTCGTGGGAGAAGCGGTCGTTGCTCCGAAGGGTATACAGGGAGTACTTGGTATAAAGAGGCCGCTGCTTTTTCTGCTTGGCGTACCACTGCATGGCAGGGGCGAAGAGTTTGGCCATCCACATGGGCAGCACCATGAGTTTCTTTCCCCGGCTGACGGAACGCACCATGCCCAGCACCTCCCGGATCTCATAGTGGCGGTTGGACAGGATATAGCAGTTGCCGGACCGGCCCTTTTCCAGGGCCAGCAGGCAGCCCTTGGCCACATCCCGCACATCTACAAAGTCATAGCCTCCCCGGACACAGGCCGGAAGCATCCCCCGCAGATAGTCCGTAATCATTTGCACCAGATGGTTGCCGCTGCGATCATATGGCCCGATGATGCCGGAGGGATGGACCACTACCACATCCAGCCCCTGCCGGCCTGCATCCAGCACCGCCTGCGTGGCTGCGGCCTTGGTCCTGGCGTAGGCCCCCCGCACGGTGTCCGGGGAAAACCGGTCGGTCTCCGTAATCACCGCATAGTCGTCCTTCTCCGCAATGGCATGGACGGAACTGACATAAACCAGACGCTTCACATGATACTGTCTGGAAAGGGCCAGGATATGCTCCGTGCCCCGGATATTCACATCCCGCAGCATGGGGGTTTCCTCCTCGGAAATATCGATGATGCCCGCCGTGTGGATCACATAGAGCTCCTCTTCCTCCGAATGTTCAAACAGAGGCCGAAGAGACTCCACATCCCGCACATCTCCCTGCACATACTGCACATGGTCTTGTTCCTCTGCCGCACTGCCGGGCAGGACCAGACCTGTGACCTGAGCCCCCGTAGGGGCCAGCATCCGAATGAGCGTGCTTCCCAGATGGCCATTGGCTCCGGTGATGATATAACGCTTTTTCATAGTAAGCACCTCCGCTTTATGAACAATTTATGAACACTGTGTTGGTTTTCTTGTTTGACTGTATTATAATATACGCATTGTTCCATTTCAATCATCAATTTCAAAGAAAACAGGCTGAAAATCAACACCTTTGCCCACTTCTGTACGGCAAGACTCACAAATGATCCCCTGGTTCCTGTGGCTCCAACGAAAAACGGAGCGCATCCATTGATACGCTCCGTTGGTGCTCCAGGACAGGCAGCTGCCCGCCTCGATTATACTGCAAATAAAGACAGAATCCCCACCAGAATGAATACACCGCCCACAATGAGAAGTCCTTTGGAATATTTTCCCATGTTTTTGTCCTTCTCCGTATAGAGGCTTTCATCGCAATAGCGAAAACGATACTCGATGGGTCTTCCGTTCTGCATGAACCTGCTGTTTACCATCTTCCAGTAGCAAATTTTTTGGGTGGTATGCAGGGGCGGAAAGTCTTTCAATCCCGGATAATCATGCATTCCCCAAACCTCTTTTCCGTCCTGATCCACAAACTCCGCAATCTGCCGCACATCGTTTCCTTCAAGCCGGTTGGTCGTTCTGAGGTATCCCATGGCCGTGGGGTACTGGGTATAGTCCTTCTTTTCCGTTGCAATGGAGTGCATCTTCCAGCATACCAAAGCAAGGCCGAACCAGATCAGTGCCCCGATGATTTTTACGATCCAGGTACCCACAACACCCATTTGTCATTCCTCCATTTCCGATTTTCACTTTCTACAGGAATTATACAAAAAACAGAAACTTCAGTCAAGTCACTTATTTTTAAACACCGTGTTGATTTTCTGATTTGTCTGTATTATACTATACGAGGCGTTTGCTACTTTCTTAAAAGGAGTCTGTTATGAAAAAGAACGACCAGCGTACCCGGCTCACCAAGCTGCTGATCCGCAAATCCATGACCTCCCTGCTCAGCCAGAAGCCCATTCAGAGCATTTCTGTCAAGGAGCTGTGTGAAACCGCCGGCATCAACCGGGGGACCTTTTATGCGCACTATACCGACCTGTATGACCTCCTGGCCCAGATGGAGGAGGAGATGATGGAGCACTTTCAGCAGGCCCTGCGCCCTTTGCTGGAGGAGCAGGGGGAGGTGCTGACCCCGGTGAAGATCACGGAGGGGATCTTCCGCTGCATCAAGGACAATGCCGACCTGTGCATCGTGACCCTTGGGCCATACGGCGACAAACAGTTTGCCGCCCGGCTTCTGGACTTGGGCCGGCAGTGGTGTCTCAAAAGCTACACCAAATACTTTGAAGGGGTCAGTCAGACCAAGCTGGAATATTACTATGCCTTTGTCAGCGCCGGATGCATCGGCATTCTGGAGCAGTGGCTCCACGACGGGATGTCCACCAGCACCGAAGAAATCGCCCAGATTGCCCAGGGCATCATGCTCAGCGGGATTCAGTTCCTGCGGTAAGTTCGGATTGCACAAACTCTATCCATAAAATTTGTACCATACGCACAAAGAGAAGGGGCCTGTCCACTGGAAATACAGCGGGCAGGCCCCTTTGTCTTACGATTTCAGCCCAACCTTCCTGCCCCGGTACCGGGCAGAATACAGGCCGTGGTTTAATAGGAAAATGCAGTAATGCCAATTTCTTTCAGAGAAGTCTCCTTCCCGCTGGCTTGCAGATACCGGGACAGCTCCTCCACGGACAAAGAGGAGGTATAATAGCTCATCTTACAGTCAACGGCATAGGCATCGTATGCAAACACCGTCCCGTCTTTCAGAACGATCAGCTCGTTTCCGTCTGCCATCCGCATATTCAGGTACGGTGCTTCGATCTCCCGCTCCCTCTGATCCCGGCAGCGTTCCCAGGTTTCCCGCTCCAGCTGCTCCACGAAAGCCGCAATCTCTGCACCGGGTTCAAATCTGTAATACCGGGTTTTTTCCGGTTCCACTACTTTGTGATGCGGATTTCTCTGGTTTCCAACACCTCCAGAGTCCCCATGAGGTGCTTTCTGCTGGTTTCCACGGCTTCCTTCTGCTTGCGCACATGACGGACCACGAAAACCGTTCCGAGCACCACCACACAAAGCAGCACCGCTGCCAGGATTCGCTTTTTCATGCTGTAACCCTCCCTGAGAGCCTGCTTAGTGATCCGGCTTGCATTCTTGACAACCATATGCAGCTTTGGCCTATGGCACAAGAATCTATTTTCGTTCATAACGGCCTCACCGTTTGTTATCGGAAGATAAATTCCCCAACAGATTGGCCCTCTTCCAGCAATGTAAATGTCTGGTTTTCATTTAATTTCAGCTTATAGCCATATAAAAATTCAGAATCTTCCACTACATATTGATAGCCGACTACAAAAACCACCGGGTCGCCAGTGAGAAAGCCGAAATTTGTTTGCGTAATTTCATAGTCCGCTACCCCCTGTTTTTTCAGATACTCCAAAAATAGCGGAGCGGCATACTCTTTTGCTTTTTCACTCATGTCGGCTGCAATTTGCATACCGGCATCATCCTCCGTGGCTTTATCCCGAGGATTGCAGCCAGCCAATGTCAAAACCATGCCCAGAGTCATCAGCAGAACGAATATTTTCTTCATAAAACAACTCCTTTCAAAGACTCACTCTGTCAGTCTTATTCCCCTTTCGTAAATCTGCTATCATATTACGCCTATAAGAATCAGCCATGGCGATGCGTCTGATTCAAGGGGGGTACCCGCCACCCACAGGTGGATAGTGGTGCCGCCTGCGTCAGCTGTACGCACTCCAGGGAGGAGACCGCCTTCCGCAGGCAGCCCCTCTCTGCTTTTCAAAGCTGTTTGGTTTCCTATTGTAGGATTTTTTATTATATCACCGTAATAGCAAATTGCAATATCTCCTTCCCATTTTCAGCACAGTTCACAAAAATGGGCCCCTGTTTTTCGTTGGGGCGATGGGTGATTTGGGTTGGAAGCCTGTTTACAGCGGAGCCTCTATGTGCTACTGTGTTGGAATTTCTCCGACGGCGGCCATGCTGCACGGAGTATGGAGGTATGATCATGAACCCTGTTGATTTTGTGCCTGTGAAAGAATCACAGGCAGACACCCTGGGACAGCTTCGCCAGAAAGCCTGGGCCTCTGCTTACCGTGGCATTTACCCCGATGACATGATCGACCGATTCGATTATGCCTGGCACAAGGAACGGGACCTGCTCCGAATCCGAAACCCCAAATTTGACCACTATTTTATCCGGCAAAACGAAATTCCAGTGGGCTACCTGACCTGAAAGAAAGAGCTGGTTCTGATTCTCTATTCCTTATATCTTCTGCCGGAGGCCCAGAAGCATAGCATAGGAAAGCTGGCCTTTTCCTTCGTCCGGCAATATGGTGAGGCCCATGGGTTTCAGGGCTTTTATGCGCACATGGGAGGCTGCATCACCGGCAGGGATGAGGGAAACCAGGAGCGGTGGCAGGATACTGTGGTATTCCGCTTCTAAGGCCCTTTCGTCTGCCCGGTGATTTGGATGCGGAACGGGAGCGCATCGAATTTTCTTCGATGCGCTCCCGCTTTGCCGTTCGTCGGTTTCCAAATGACATTCGGATTCAGAATGCCGTTTCCTTATTTTAGGGTCAAAAGGGCATTGAGAATTTCATGGGCCGCCTGGTCCTTGGATTGCAAAGGCAGCTCCCTGGCTCCCTGCCGGGTAATGAGGGTGATCACATTGGTGTCCGTGCCGAAGCCCGCCCCCTGCTGACGCAGGGAGTTGGCACAGATCATGTCGCAGTGTTTACTGGTCAATTTCTTTGTGGAATTTTCCAGCACATGGTCCGTTTCCATGGAAAATCCGCACAAAATCTGGTGTTCTTTCTTGTTCTGACCCAGATAGGCCAGAATGTCCCGGGTGCGATTCAGGGCAATGGTCAGCTGGCCGTCCTGCTTTTTCATCTTGGAGTCTGCCGTGGTCACCGGGGTATAGTCCGCCACGGCGGCGGCCTTGATGATGATATCCTGCTGAGGAGCCAGGGCGGTGACGGCCTCAAACATCTCCTGGGCCGTGGTCACGGGAACGGTCTTGCCCCCCAGTGGGGCGGGAACCTCCATATGTCCGTGGACCAGGGTGACCTCTGCCCCCCGCAGTATGGCGGCCCGGGCCAGGGCGCAGCCCATTTTTCCCGTGGAGTGGTTGGTGAGGAACCGCACCGGGTCCAGAGGCTCCCGGGTGGCTCCGGCGGTCACCAGGATCTTCTTCCCGGCCAAATCCTTGGGGAAGGCGATTTCCTTCAAAATATGGTGCAGCAGCACGGATTCCTCCGGCATTCTTCCGTCCCCCGTGTCGCCGTTTGCCAGCATTCCCCGGTCCGGGGCCAGGATCTCATAGCCATGGCGGCGGAGCTTGTCCAGGTTTTCCTGCACAATGGGGTTGTGGAACATATTGTGATTCATGGCCGGGGCAATGATCTTCTTACAGGGGCAGGCCATCACCGTGGTGGTCAGCATGTCGTCGGCAATGCCCCCGGCGATCTTTCCGATCACATTGGCAGAGGCCGGCGCCACCAGAACCACATCCGCCCGCTTGGCCAGGGCCACATGCTCCACAGAATACTGAAAGTTCCGGTCAAAGGTGTCAATGAGGCACTTGGTCCCCGTGAGGGTCTCAAAGGCAATGGGATTGATAAAATTACAGGCATTTCGGGTCATCAGCACCTGCACATCGCAGTGGAGCTTCTTCAGCATCCGGGCAAGATTGGGCATCTTATAGGCGGCGATGCTGCCGGTGACCCCCAATACCACAGTTTTGTTGGCTAACATGGTTGTTTCTCCCTTTCCTGGGCTTTCCAGCCCGCCGTTGCACGGTCCTTTGCAAAGAGACCGTTTTTCTTTATCATACCATGTAAATTTTCGGAAAGCTATAGAAATTTTTAGAACTTATGATATAATGGCCCTGGGCTAAGGCATTGGGCCGGAGCATTTGCGAGTATTCTCCCGAAACTCGACCGCTTCCGGAGTGGTGCCAAGGCCTTATGTATTGTACCCTCTTCGGAGGAATAATAACATTTTGGAGGTTTCATCATGAAACAAAACAGCAAAACCCGTACCCTGGTCCAGCTGGCGCTGCTGACCGCCCTCATTCTCCTGCTGGCCAATCTTCCCTATGTGGGCTATATCAAGCTGCCGTTTTTAGGCGTGCAGGCCACCACCGTGCATATCCCCGTCATTGTGGGGTCCCTGCTTCTGGGCCCCAAGTATGGGGGATTTCTGGGCTTCGTCTTTGGCCTCACCAGCTTCATTGACAATACCACCCAGCCCGGCCTCACCTCCTTCTGCTTCTCCCCCTTTGTCTCCATGGGCGAGGGTCTGGGGGGCAGTCCTCTGGCCCTGGTGGTGTGCTTCGTCCCCCGGATCCTGGTGGGCGTGGTCCCCTATTTTGTAAACAAGGGCATCCGCAGGCTGACCCGGCAGAAGGCCCCCTCGGTGGGCTATCTGGTGGGCGGCGTGGCCGGGTCCCTCACCAATACCATTTTGGTCATGAGCATGATCTATCTGTTCTTCGGCACTGCCTATGCCGCCGCCAAGGCCGTGGCGTATGAAGCCGTTCTTGGAATCGTTCTGTCTGTGGTGCTCATCAACGGCACCACGGAGGCTGTGGTGGCCGGCATCATCTCCACCGGTGTTTGCTCGGCTCTGCGCCACGCCCATGTAATAAAGGAGTAATCAATCGTATGATTTTAGCTGTGGATATCGGAAATACCAACATTGTCATGGGTTGCTTTGAGGACAACCGGATTTTGTTTCAGGAGCGTGTATGCACCAATCATCGGGCTACCGACCTGGAATATGCCGTCACCATCCGAACTGCCCTGGATATGCACCGTCTGAGTCGGGAGCAGATTGAGGGGGCCATCGTGTCCTCTGTGGTGCCTACGGTGACCAATACCTTCAAACGGGCCATTGAGAAATACTGCGGCGTGAAACCCATGGTGGTGGGGCCGGGGATCAAGACCGGTCTCAGCATCCGCATCGACAACCCTGCCCAGCTGGGAAGTGATCTGGTTGTGGATGCCGTGGCCGGTATCCACAACTACCCCTCTCCCATGATTATCGTGGATATGGGCACCGCCACCACCTTCTCCGTCATCGACGCAAACCACAACTATCTGGGAGGCCTCATCACCACCGGCATGGCAGTGGCTACCGATGCTCTGGCCAGCCGCACCTCCCAGCTGCCCCGGATCTCCTTTGACCCGCCCAAAAAGGTCATCGGTACCAACACCGTGGAATGCATCAAAAGCGGCATTATGCACGGCAACGCCTCCATGATCGACGGCATTGTGACCCGGATTCAGGAGGAGCTGGGCCAGCCCTGCACCGTCATTGCCACCGGCGGCCTGGCCTCTCTGGTGGCTCCTCTGTGCAAAACGAAGCTGATTCTGGACGATGATCTGCTGCTCAAAGGCCTGATGCTCATTTATCGGAAAAACTGCCCCTGATTTTCAGAGCTGCCAACAAGGAGGAGCGTTGATGAAGTTTTACGAAACGGAGCGACTAATTCTCCGCAATGTGGAAGACAAAGATATCCCCATCATCCACGACTATCGCAACAACGAACAATGCGCCCGCTATCAGCGTGGGCAGGTGAAGCAGCCGGAAGAGATCCGTGATCTGGTAAAGCGGCGAAAACATGACGAAATTTCGGTCCGCTCGGACTGTATGCTTGCGGTTGCTTTGAAAGATTCCGATGAAATGGTGGGAGAGATCCTTGTGATGCCCAATGACGGCTGTATCTCTCTGGGATACACCTTCTCTTATCGGCACCATCGGAAAGGCTATGCCTTTGAAGCTCTGTCCCTGCTGATACAGGAGCTGCATGCAGCTTATCCGGATTGGGAATTTATCAGCTTTACGGAGCCGGAGAACAGGGCCAGCATTGGGCTTCTGGAAAAACTGGGCTATGCCCATCTGTGTGATTCGGAAGCCCTTGGTTCCCAGGTCTATGGAAAGTGGGTCAAAGAGACCTGAAAATAATCTGGTCTGTGGGACAGATTCGGACTGTTTCAACAGAGGATAAAAAATGGGAGTGTATCGAAAGTTTCGGTACACTCCTTTTTTTGCCGCAAAGATCAAATTGGGATTGACATAACTGTATAAACTGTATATAATACGCATATACAGTTTAGAAAGAAGGGATGCTGTGGACATTCTCATTGACAACAAAAGCGGAACCCCCATTTACGACCAGATCTACACCCAGATCAAGGCCCAGATCATCGGCGGCGCCTTGCAGGAGCATGAGATGCTCCCCTCGATCCGGGGGTTGGCCAAAGACCTCCGAATCAGCTTCATCACCACCAAAAGAGCCTATGACGAACTGGAAAAGGAGGGCTTCCTCTATACCCTTCCAGGCAAGGGGTGCTATGTGGCGCCGAAGAATGTGGAACTGCTCCGGGAAGAAACTTTCAAAAAAATCGAATTCCACATTGAACAGATCGCTCAGCTGGCTTCGTGCTGTCATCTGAGCCGTCAGGATGTGCTGGAAATGGTGGAATTTGGATTGGAGGACTCGAAATGAACGCACTGGAACTGAAGAATCTCACAAAATCCTTCCCCGGATTTCGTCTGGAGCCCCTGAACCTCACCCTGCCTCAGGGCTGCATTATGGGTCTGATCGGGGAAAACGGCGCGGGAAAAAGCACCATTTTGAAGCTGATTCTGAATATGCTTCACCCCGACGGCGGCACCATCACCATTCTGGGCAGAGACCAGAAGGAAAACCTGCGGCTTACCAAGGAGGAAATCGGCGTTGTCCCTGACGAGGTGGGGCTTCCCGAATGTCTCAACACCAGTCAGGTGGGTGCCATCATGGCCGGTACCTTCCGGAACTGGGACGCTGCTGTCTATGACCGGCTGCTGCGCTCTCTGTCCATCCCTGCCGACAGGGCCTTCAAGGACTTTTCCCGGGGCACCAAAATGAAGCTGGGCATTGCCGTGGCCCTGTCCCATCACCCCAAGCTGCTCCTGCTGGACGAGGCCACCAACGGGCTGGACCCGGTGGCTCGGAATCAGGTGGTGGAGCTTTTGTATGACTTCACACGAGACGAGACCCATTCCGTCCTGATTTCCTCTCACATCGTCAGCGATTTGGAAAAGCTGTGCGACTACATCACTTTCGTGCATCGGGGAAAGCTGCTACTGTGTGAGGAAAAGGATGTTCTTACGGCCCAGTATGGTCTGCTTCACTGCACCCGTCAGGAGCTTTCCCAGCTTCCGGCTTCGGCGGTGAAATCCAAGAAAGAATCGGCCTATGGGGTGGATGCGGTGGTGCTGCGAGGGGCTGTGCCCGCCCAGTGGAAGCCCAGCCCCATCACCATTGAGGAGCTGTTTGTGGCCATGGCAAAGGAGGTTGGTTAGGATGAAAGGTCTGTTAAAAAAGGAATGGTACATGGCGATAAAATACTGCAAAGCCTTTCTGGTGCTGTGTCTGGTATTTGTGGGGCTGTCTCTTATGATGCCGGGGAACCTGTTTTTTGTGTTCTATCCCCCCCTGTATATGAGTATGCTCCCCGTGACTCTGCTGGCCTATGACGAGCGCAGCAAATGGAGCAGCTACTGCGCTGCTCTGCCCTACAGCAAGGCCCAGCTGGTCAGTGCCAAATATCTCATGGGGCTGTTTGCCCTGCTGGGGTGCTTTGTCCTGACTGCCGCCGCCCAGGCCACCGGGGTGGATTGGAGCAGCCCCGACCACATCAAACGCTATGCCATGATCCTGTTGCTGATGCTCTCTTCGTCCCTGCTGGCAGCGGCTCTGGTGCTGCCCTTTGTGTTCAAACTGGGGGTGGAAAAAGGCAGAATTGCATATTTTGTGATGATCTGTCTGGTGTGCGGAGGAAGCGTGTTTCTGTCCTTCCTGCTGGATGGCGGCGCCCTGACCTCCTTCTCTCTGTCCGGTGCTCCTGCGGCTGTTTTTGCAGTATCTGCCGCTCTGTATGCCCTGTCCTGGTATCTGTCCATCCGGTTCTATGAAAAACAGGAGCTGACTTAATGCCAACTCCCGCCTGAATCCATAAAAAACACCTGACCTCCATGATGTCTCATGGGCCGTCAGGTGTTTTTCTTTGATAAGGACCTAATTCTCGGAACCGTCCACATCCTTGCGATGGATGGTGGTGACCACCAGCGCAATGAGGACCGTGCACAAAATCAGGGGCATATACACGCCGTAGGAATAGGGCGGCAGATACATATTGGTAAAGCCCATAAGGCTCCGATCCGACCAGGACATCGGGGAAATCCAGCTGAGATACCGGAAATATTCCGCTTCAAAGCTGGCAGTGCGAACAAAGAAGGACAGAAACACCAGAGCCGTGGCCAGGGCGGTGCCCACGGAGCGATTGGTGTAGAGATTGCACACCAGCACCAGCAGCCCAAGGAAGAAACAGACCAAAATCTGCACCCCCACGGTCCAAAGGGTGGCCTCCATGCCGGTGCAGCCCAGCATAATATCCAGAGAGCAGGTAATGGGCGGGAACACCCCCATGCTGCCATAGGCGTCGGGATATCGGCCGGCTGTCTCAATCACCACGCCCCAATCGGTCTGCCACTCCAGTACCGGCAGCACGACCAACCAGGAAAAGACAAACAGCACAAGGGTGAACACCACACTCAGAACAAACAAATAAAGAATCTGCCCCAGGACCCACTGACGCTTTCCCGTCCGCTGAATCACGAACCGCTGCTGCGCATTGCGAAACGGCGCGTCACTGATGAGCAGAACAAAGGCCAGCATCGTAAGCGCATAGGAGGAGCTATGCCCCGGCAGCAGGGGAAGGATCCACGGAGAAACGGTACCGCCCACCGCACGGGCATATGGAACAAACCCATGCACCAGCTGCCACAGATTCAGTGCAAGAAAGGTCAGGCACAGAAGATACTTAGGATGCAGTCTCCACTGCATCAGATTCAGTTTGCAACATTTTAATGCCGTCATACTTACCGCCTCTTTTCCACTCTGTGATAGAACAAATCTCCCAGCAGGACCATGGCGCAAAGAATCAGGACGGAGCATACCCCAAAGGTGGCCATTGCACTGCCAAAATTGGAACCCCCGATTAAAATTCCGTGCATGCTCCATTGCGTCTGCATCCCCACAATGCCGTCCACAGCCTGGACAAGCATGGAGATAAGCAGAGGCGTAAAAACCGTCATATAGGTATTGGGGGTGTAGGCAGACACCGCCAGTCCCATCAAAGCGATGGCACTGCAGGTCAACCCCATGTGTGTACTGAAAACAACAAAGTATAAGCCAGAGTTTCCCTGTGCCACCAGATCCAGATACCCATTGCCACCATAAAAGGATTTGTCAATTACATTTTCGGAAGTCAATGCCGCAGAAAACAGGGCAAACAGCCCCATAGAGACCACTGTGGCCAGAAATGCGGATACTGCCACACAGACAATTCGGGACAGGCAGTAGGAGCGGATGCCGACTCTCTGCACTGCCTGCTGGAAGAACCCGGATTTTTGATCTACGCAGTAGCTCCATGCATAACCGGTTGCCGCAATACAGAACAACATCTCCCCAAAATTCCCATCAAATCCCCTGTCCAAAAGGCTCTCCCAACTACACATGGATATGATGTGAGTAGTCGTTTCAGTGATTGTATTCAGGAACTGCATAAAAAACAGCAGAAGAACCATAACCACAAAAGATCTGGAAACGATGCTTCGCTTCAGGTCCACGGATAAGGACCTAAAAAAGGAATTCATATGTCTCCCCCCATTTCGCTATTTTGTGTGCACAGGCTTACTTCTAAAACTCTTTGCCTGTTATGGCGTCAATCAGTATGATGCTGTGATCGGAAAGTACCATTTCGCCTCCGGTCGGCTTATCTTTATTCAGGATCATCACCATCCAGCAGGGCCGCAGAAGCCAGC
>JARIBV010000110.1 GCA_029257335.1 Faecousia sp. | reverse complement strand
CTGTCAGTGAGTTGCTGCTATAGCTCAGTCGGTAGAGCGCATCCTTGGTAAGGATGAGGTCTCCAGTTCAAATCTGGATAGCAGCTCCATGAAGCTCTCAAGTCGAAGGATTTGGGAGCTTCTTCTTTTGAAAATCCCATATGCTGCTATAGCTCAGTCGGTAGAGCGCATCCTTGGTAAGGATGAGGTCTCCAGTTCGAATCTGGATAGCAGCTCCACAAACCTCGAAACTTCGGTTTTCGGGGTTTTTCTTTTTTAGGGGGAAATAAGACGCTCCCCACCGGAGGTGCCCGGTGGGGAGCGTGTTGTGTTCAGATGCTATTTTCCGAATGTCTGTAAGGATTTCGTCTCGGAGGGTGTTGTGACGCGGCGGATTTCGCCGTGCTCCATGGTTATGATGTTGTCGTATCTGCCCAGCAGCTCCTGATTGGGGCAATGGGAAACAAAAATCACCGTGCCCGGGTATTCCAGCAGCATTTTTTCAACCTCCAGTGAGGTTTCTTTGTCCAGAGCGGAGGTGACCTCGTCCAGAAGCAGGATGCCAGGCCGGGCATAGAAGGCCCGGGCCAGGGCGATTCGCTGTTTTTCTCCGCCGGAAAGAGTCTGAGCGGATCTTTCGTCCAGAACGGCGTCTTTGTATGTTTCAAGGACCCCGGTCAGGTGCAGCCCATGGATGAGAGGTTGCAGACGGTCCCAGTCCTGCCCGGCTGGACAGATGTTGTGGGGGATGCTCTTCTGAAAGAGGTAGGATTCCTGAAAAACCATCCGCAAGTTCCCATAGAGCCGGTCGCCCAGGGCCTGCTGCGGGAGCGAGCCGAAGGTGATCTGCCCGGTGTAGTTCTGTTCGATGCCTCCTATAAGCTTCAGCAGAGAGGATTTTCCGCATCCGCTCTCACCCAAAATCAGATATTTTTTGCAGGGTTCAAATTCAAAACTGATGTTCCGCAGAATGGGCTGGGTACCTGGGGTGAAGCAGACCCGGTCCAGCTTCAGGGTGGGGGTGCGTTCCGAAACCGGGTCGGTGGGCTCCGGCTTCGGGGCGCACATCAGGCGCTCCAGTTCTTCTTTTAAGGGCTTTGCGCCGTTGCGGTCATTGATGAGATAGGACATTTCCAGGGTAGGGAAGGAGAGGACCTCCGCAATTTGCAGGGTGGACAGCAGCATCCCGGCGCTGTACTGCCCATGCAGAATCAGATAGCCGCCGTAGAATAAAATTCCTCATTTGACCCCGTGGGTCAGAAACAGTCCCAGAAAGCCGGAAAGAATGTCCAGCTTCTCATAGCGCAGATCGGCAGCGTTGCTGCTGTCGCTTTTCTCACGGATTTCCTTCAAAAAGGTACTGCCAAACCGATTGGTGCGGATCACATGGATGCCGTTTAAAAAATCGGACAAAGTGGCGGTAAGTGTGCGGCCTGCCTCAATGCAGCGGCCGTATCGGACCCCATAAGGCTTTCTGAACAAGAAGGTGATGCTGACCTTCATGGCGTTTACGATCACGATAAAGGCCGCAATTCCCCCATGAAGGGTAAACAGTGCGGAAACGGAAAAGACGATAGTGAAGATGTGCTGCCAGATATTCGGGGTGTTGAGATAATACCGGGTGATGACAGACTGAATATCACTGTTATAGATGGTCAAAAAGCTTGCCTTATTACATTTCTCCTCAGATCGTAATTGTCCGGGATTGTACAATGAAAAATGTCTGTTTTCACAGCCGAAAACAGACATACCTATAAAATCATATCATTTCACCTGAAAACGGCAGAAAGATACCGTAAGCAAAAGAATATGATTTACAGATCATGTACGAATCAAAATCGGCGCAGAAAATCGACCCCATGCTGATACAAAGCATGGAATGAACAAACTGTTTGACGAAATTGAATCAGTACCCTTGATCTGTCATATTCTGCTTTTTTCCACTACGCCCTGAAGCGCCCTTTCTTTCTGATATATGTATTACAAAACGGGGAACGATCTTTGTCAATGACCGTAAAACGCCCTCATCCGGAAGACCGCCTGTTCAGTGGTCCGGCAGATGAGGGCGGGTGCTTCTACACCGTGTTCAGCCAGTTCAAAATGGTGTCCAGCGCAAGCTTGGTATTTCCGCACTGGCAGTGATTGGAGGCGGATTCTTTGTCCGTAAACAGCCGCAGGGTGACGGATCTTGCGTTGCACAGACTGTCCACCTCTTCTTTATAGAACTTCCAGTCTATGAAGTGGTCCTTCTTTCCATGCAGAATCAGAATGTCCTGGGTGATTCGGTCCGCCACATCCAGCATTTGAAAATCATTGAGCCTGTTCAGGTAATCGTATGGGGTGGGGGCGCCGTATGCGTACATCCCATGCTCAAAAACCCACTGCATAAACACATCCCGTTTCATTTCCTTGTACAGGATGCGGTTGATGAGGCCCGTCTGCCCGGTTTTCAGCAGAAAGCGAAAAAGTGCTTTTGCCGGGCCGGGCAGGTCCTGCGTGGCGATTTGGAAAAAATTCGGAAAGACGGACCAGCATACCACATGGCTGACCCTGGGTTCAAAGGCGGCGGCTCTGGGGGCCAGCATCCCGCCCAGAGAGACCCCGACCAGGATCACATGGTCCAGCCGGAACCGATCCAGTATGGCCTTCACAGGCCGTTCCCACTGGTGGGTGAATGTTTTGCCCTGCTCTCTCAGGACCCCGCCCTGGCCCGGCCCCTCAAAGAGGTACACATCATAGCCATGCCGGGAGAAATAAAGCATGGGGAAAAACAACTCTTCAAAATAGCTGTCGTTGCCGCCGTGAAAGACCATGGTCCCTTTTTTGGGGGCGGCGGCCTTTGCGTACAGCACGGGAAGGGTGATGTCTTCATAGGGAACACGGAATCTCCGGACGGTTTTTTGGGTGAAATAGGATTCATAGTGGGTGTAAAACAGCTCCGATGCAAGCTGGTAATACCGGAGCTTGTCCGGGTCTCCGTCCTCCATGAAAAACTCGCTCATCCGATAATAGGCAATGGCATGTTCCGTCCGCTGCTCTCTAAGGGCCCGGTCCCCCAGAAGGATCAGCTCCCGTTTCCAATCCTCATTGGAGCGGATGTTTCCGGCCACGGCCCTGACTTCTCCCAAATCGCCTCCGTCCCAGTTTATGAGACGGTTCAGCTGGAAATTATAATTTTCATCCTTGTTCAATGTATATAAGCCTGTTTTAAAGTTCATAGGAAGCACCTCCGCTGTCAGTATAGAGGATCGGGAGGAAAAATGCTTTCATTTGAACGCTATATTTTCTGAGCTTTCAGAAAATCCGTAAGGGAAATGCCGTAATGCTTTTTACAGGCGGCTGCAAAATGGGCAGAGCTGGAAAATCCCGCCATGAGTGCCGCCTCGGTGATGCTCATCTGGGTTTGGGTCACTGCATCATACACCTTTTCCAGCCGCTTGAGAAGCAGATAATTCTTGATGTCAATTCCCATCTGCTCTTTGAACAAATGGGAAACCCTGCTTTTGCTCAGGCAGAGCTTCCGTGCAAGGGTGTCATAGAGATCGGAATCCAGGGAGTTGCATTCCTCAATGCAGTTCAGAGCGTATGCGATTCGCCGGTCCAAGGGGGGCTGGGCCGAGGCGTCACAAGGAAAGAAGCCCAGGAGCTCCCGGTCGATTTCCCCGAGGCCGCAGCCGCTGCGGATGCGCTCCAGGATGCCCTGCTCCATGGAAGGGGGGAGGCAGCAATGGGATGCGCCGTGAAGATACTGTCTATCCATGTGTTTTGCCAGGTCTGAGGTCTCGTCAATTAAAAAGACCAGGAGTTTACTGCCGGGTTCTGTTTTTACGGAGTGAAGGACCCGGGATTGAAGCATGATCGACCGGACAGGGTACTCCTGCTCCCCCACCAGGCAGGAAAAGGGGCGATCTGCCGCTAAAATATGCTTGGAAAAATGGCTGTGGGGTTTGGGGTCGCCGTATTCGGCAAACAGCACGATCCTGTTTGTGCCGTAAAGGATGGGCTCCATGTCATCACCTCCGAAACATCTCCGGGGCACCGGCTCCGTGGGAAGGGCCGGCAGCCGCCGTGTGGCGTATGAAAAAATTCCAAGGCAGGTTCAAGGGAACCGGCCTTGGAATTTGTTTTGCTCTGCAATTCCGAGGACTGCGCATTGCGGTGCGGGCCAAGGGAGGACCCCTGGAGAGTCACCTGATGGCGAGGACCCCGGCAGGGGATTTCCCGGCGCTACGCAATGGTAATTGCCTGGGAACGAACCAGGGCGCCGTTGAAGTAAATCTCCAGGGTGTAATTCCCGGCGGCCTGAGGGGTTTCCGGCAGCTGCCCCAGATAGAGATTTTGATTCCACATATCGTTCCAGGGGCTGGTGTGGAAGGTACGGGACACAACGGCCTGATTTGCGTCTCGCAGGAGCACCAGGATATCCACAGTCTCGTCGCTCTTGTCCCGTCCCTGACCGTTGACCAGGAAGCCGATGGTTTCGCCTGTGGTGAAGTCGGTTTTGGAGGGCAGACTGTTCAGGTCCTCCACGCCCCATTCTCCCTGGGGAGCGGGGAAGGTGGCAACGGACATCTCTTCTCCCTTGAGCCCGAAGCCGTCAAAGGCGGGCGCTGCGGCAGTGGTGACGCTGTGGCCCTCGCCGCCCACGGCGGTGGAGCCGTCGGCCGTCTGGATCAGGAAGGTGTAGTCGGTGCCGGGCAGGGCGGGATTCACCGTCAGGCCGGGCTCCTGTGTTTCAAAGGAATCGGTGACGCCGTTATAGGTGCACTGCACGATCCACGGGCCGGTGTAGGAGCCTTCGCTGGTCCAGGTGAGAAGGATCTTGCCCGGGGTGCCGGCGTCCAGCTTCACATCCTTTACTGCGGCGGAGCCGGCAGTTACGGTGAGGTGGCTGCTGACGGACATCCCCTTTGCGGTGACATCAATGTGATAGTCCGTGTCGAGATCCAGGCCGGTGAAGGTGGCGGTGGTGTCATTGACCGTGACGGTGCTGTCAAACCCGGCGTCGCTGCTGCAATGGACCGTCCACTGCTCCACGGGCGTTTCGGGGCCGTCCCAGCTCAGGGTGAAGCCGTTCTCGGTCCGCTCCGTGACCTGAAGCTTTTGTGCGGTGATCACATTGCTGACGGTGTGCGTGATAGAGGTAGAACCGGTGAGGGGGACCCCATCGCTGCGCTCCAGCCGGAGGGTGTAGGTTTCCCCGGGAGTGAGCCCGGTCAGAAGGGCACTGTGCCCGGTTACCGTCTGGGACTGGAAGGCGTCCTCTCCGATGGCATACATGAGATTCCAGCTTTCCGGCTCATTGGAACCGCTGACGGTGAAGTTCACTAGAACGGAACCGTCCTCCGAACCGGTCACGGCGGTGAAGCTGACGATCTCGGTGACATTGGGGGTGGTATAGGTTAGCTTGGTGGTTCCGGTGAGCTTATGGAAGCCGTCAACCGATGCGGTAATGGTATACTGGGTATTGGGCTTCAGGCCCACGAAAGAAGCAATGCCGTCTTGCAGAGTGCCTACGATCACATTGCCGTAGGTGTCCTGACAGTTGAGCTTCAGGGAGCCTTCCTCGGCGGGGGTGGAGATTGCCACGGCCACTGCGTCCTGGTTTCCCGTAATGATCTCCATTTTTTCCACGGGGATGCAATAGAAGTTGCGGTAGAAGAAGATGCAGCTCATTACCAGAGCCAGCACCACGCACACGCCGCCGATCCAGGCCAGAGGCTTTTTCCAGGCGGACTTGAACTTTGAGGGAGCTTTGGGGGCTTCTTCCTCCGGTTCTGCGTCCTCATAAACGGGGTCGGGGTCCTTGGCGTTCAGGATGGAATCGGCCCGGCTGAGGATTTCGGACATCTCCGGGTCATTTTCCAGGGAGATAAAAAGGTCATCCGATGCGGATTCCGCCTGGGGTGCCTCCTTGATCTGCTGCACCAGCTCTTTGGAAAGCAGCTCCTCCGCAGCGGGAGAAGCGGTTTCCTCCGGGGCTTTGTCCGGGACCTCCTGAGAAGGCGGCTGCTCCGGGCTCTGGGTCTCCTCCTGTGAAGGGACCTGCTGGGGCGGCGCTTCCGGCTGCGGGGCTTGGGGCGGCGTTTCCCGGGCCTCTTCCGAGGGCTCCTCCGGCGAAGCCTCAGAGGGCTGGGGGGCTTCCTCCTGCCTGGGTGAGACGGGGTCCTGGGAAGCCGGTTCTTCCAGGACCGATTCTTCCCGGTCTTCCTGCTGCTCCGGGGCGTCTTCCGGCGTTTCGTCCGGCTCCGGCTCCGGGGCGGGGGGCTCCGGCTCCGGGGGGCCGATGACGGATTCGTTCACCGGGTTTTTCTGCATGTAAGCAATCAGGGCCTGCCCCATCTCATCGGGAGACTGCCAGCGCTGAGTGGGATGGAATGCGGTGGCCTTCAGGATGATGGCTGCCAGCTCACTGTCTGCATAGGCAGGGGGCGGCAGCTCCTGACCGCTGAGACGGCTCTGCTCCGACCCCTGGGGATTTTCCTCCGTATGGAAGGGCGGGCCGCCGTTATAGATGTGGTAGAGCACCATGCCCAGGGAGTACACATCTCCGGTGGTGCTGATCTCGCTGAAATCATCAAACAGCTCCGGGGCGGTGAACACGCTTCTGTACTTCTGGGGGAAGGTGGCATAGGCCAGATCATCCAGGGGCATGAAGCCCAGGTCACCCAGACGGAAGCGCCGGCCCTCGGTGATGCAGATGTTTTCCGGCCGCAGGTTGAGATAGAGAAATCCCGCTCGTCTGCTTTGGCTCAGGGCGGCAGCCAAGTCAATTCCCAGATTGACGGCACCCAGATGGGTCATTGTATTTTTTCGGCAATAGGCCCCCAGGGTGGTGCGATAAGGCGCCAGAAGATAGAGGTCAAAGCCAATTTCTTCGTTTTCCTTGGCAACGGTCTGAAAGCTGGTAAAAGGAAGAAAGCCTCTTGATTTGGACAGAGCCTGCAACAGGGCGATTTCGTTTTCCAGAGCGTGGACGGATTCTTCATAATAGACCTGGGCGGCAGGCCGATCCTGGCAGGCTCCGGTGAAGAGCATGGCCTCCACCTGGTCCTGGGATTCCGGGATGGAGATCCGCTTTAGAATGTATTTCTCTTTTGTGACATTGTGAATTGCGGGGCAGCAAGTGATACCATTGTGACTGCTGAAGGGCTTTCCCAGGGAAAACTCATCCAGCAGCGGTGATACGGTATGGGCATCCGACAACTTCATCGCCTCCTTTGTATCGGTCACTACCCTATATAATAAGCGAAAAAAGCGAAAAAAGCAACAGGATTGTAGTTGTTTTATCAGCTGGAAAATGTTATGATATTGTCGAAACATTGCAGAAGCCCCTTCTGCATAATACGGAGGGAATCTAAGTTGAATAAAAATGTTTGTGAATGCTGTGGAAGCGTCATCGTTCCGGGCAAAAAGGTCTGCCCGATTTGCGGAAGCAAGCTGGACTGGGACCTGGAAACAAATCGGGAGCCTTCGCAGGAAACTCAGATCCTGCCCAATCTGGATGACCTGATTAAGGAAATGTCCGCAGAGCCCAAGGAGGCCCAGGAAGAGGACCTGGATTTCGACATGCCCGAAGCGCTGAAAATCAAAACACAGCCCAAGCCAATGGCGGCGCCTCCGGCAGAGCCTGTGGTGCCTGTGGACCCTGACCTGCCGGACTATTTCAAGGACATGGATTCCGAGGAGGACGACGACGCTGAGGACGAGGACCTGGAAGAAGAGCGGGCCCAGGCCGTAAAATTCCCGGAGGCGGAAACGGAGCAGGACGACGAAGACGACGAGGACGACGACGAGGACGACGAGGAAGTATATCACATTCCTGCTGCTCCCGTGATGAACCGGCCTGCCCGGAAGCCTGAAACCGCGCCTAAAGAGGACCCGGACCTTAAAATGCAGAAGGTGCAGAAAGTCCAGCGGGAAGAGCAGAAGGCACCAAAAGCACAGAAGGCCCAAAAGAAAGAGCCGCGCCCCGCTGCCGGAGGAAAGGACAAGGCCATTTGTGCGGTTCTTGCGGCGGTGGTGGTTCTGCTGGGCATCTATATCGCCTTCCGATTCGTGCAGCCCCGTCTCCATTCCGGAAGCAATGAAAACAAGGAGACCACCGCTGCCACCCTGCCCACCCCCACCATCACGGCGGACAAGGTCCTGACCCTGCCCGTTCAGGGAGAGGGCCGATTCCTCACCGTGCGGCTGGAGCCTGAAAACAAGGACTATCAGGTGACTTATGAGTCCGCAGATCCCAGCATTGCAACGGTCACCGCCGACGGCTGGGTCACGGCTGTGGCGGAAGGAAAGACCACCGTCACCATCACCTGCCAGGGGGTTGTGGCGGTCAGTGAGATCCACTGTGACTTTACCCCCGGCGCTGCCGACCAGACCACAAAGCCCGATGCATCCGACCCCGGTAAGCCCGGCAGCACCGAGCCGACGGACAATGCCGAGCCCGGCGAAACCACGCAGCCCGGCAACCCTGACATCAAGAAGCTGGAGCTGTCCCACAGTGATGTGACCATGTTTGAAAAGGGCGAGTTCGTCCAGCTGAAGGTGGAGGGCCTGTCCGCTTCCCAGGTGACCTGGAGCAGCGACGATCCTTCCGTGGCCGAGGTGAAAGAGGGCAAAGTGGTGGCCGTAGGCGGCGGCACCACCGAGATCCATGCGCAATACAACGGCATGGAGGCGGTCTGCATTGTGCGCTGCTCCATGAAGGAGGAAAACGGCGGCAGCAGCTCCGAAGAGCTGACCCTCAGCCACACCGATGTGACCATGCAGCAGGGCGAATCCTTCAGCCTGCGTCTGCGAGACAGCGACGGCAATGCCGTGGATGTGGCCTGGAGCCAGGGAAATTCCAGTGTCTGCGAAATCAGCGGCAACGAAATCACCGCTGTAGGAACGGGCTATACGGAGGTCACCGGCACCTATAACGGCAAGACCTATACCTGCATTGTCCGTGTCATCTAAACCATAAGAAACCTGCAAAAGCGGCGCCCAAAGGAAGACCTTTGGACGCCGCTTTTTGTCTGTGGGCCGGGCAGTGGCAATGAAAGAACACAAAGACGGGGCGTGAAAATCTCCTGTCTTTGCGGCTTCTGCTGCCGGGGTCAGTTCATCATATTGGTCTGGCTGTTGCGGCGGAACAGGAGGGTAATGTTCCAGATGCCCGCAATGCCCACCAGAGCGTAGATAATGCGGCTGATGATGGCCGTCTGCCCCCCAAAGAGCCAGGCTACCAGGTCAAACTGGAAAAAACCCACCAGGCCCCAGTTGAGAGAGCCGATGATCGAAAGTATCAGTGCCAGCGTATCCATGTGCGTCTCTACCTTTCTTTTGTTAGGATGGCTCTAGTATGACCGAAAGAAAAAAACTTATGCATCTTCCGGCAATTTGGAGTCCCGGGGATCGGAAAAACGAAACTTCAGGATGAGTTCTTTGTCCGCGGTCAGCTCGATGCGCTCAATGAGGCTGACCAGCAGCGCACGATCGGTGTCGAAATCCTCCAGAAAGCGATCCACCAATGCATGGGCCTCCTCTTCTTTCCGAGAGGGACTTTTTGGAGGCTGCTGCAAGGCCTCTTTCTGCTCTGTCAGCCTGGTTCGCTCCAGTCGAATCCGGTCAGAGAGCCGCTGAAAATCCTCCTGCGTCAGCAGACCGTTGAGCCGGTCCAGATACATTTGATCCAGATGCCGGGTGAGAGTGTCCAGCTTGCTTTGCAGGGAGGAGAGCGTGGCCTGTGCTTCGTTCGTTTTTTCTGCCCGGGCCAGCATTTCCCGGGCGATGGGCAGCAGAGAAGAGGCGGTCACATAGGGCAGGCAGAGCTGCCGGACCATGGAAAGGACGGCATTGGTGACGGCTTTTTCCTGAATACAGTGGCAGGTGCAGATCCCTGCCTTGGTAAAGCGCTGATAGGTGCGGCAGACAAAATACAGGACATCCTCTCCCGCCGCATTTTTGCGATTGATCACCGACAGGGGATAGCCGCATTCATGGCAGAAAATCAGCCCCTTCAGCAAAAAATCATAGGTCCTGCTGCGGGTATGCTTCCGGCTGCGGATCAGCTGGCCCACCTTGCGGAATGTCTCCGGGTCCACCAGAGGCTCGTGGGTACCCTCCACCACCACCCAGTGCTCCGGCTTCTGCCGGAGGCATTTTTGGGATTTGTAGCTGAGCTTTACCCGGCGGCCCTGGACCATGTTGCCGATGTAGGTCTCGTTTTGCAGCATTTCGGAAATCCGCTCGCTGCTCCACAGTCCCGTATAGGGGCCGGGCCTTGCCACGGGGAGGTGGGCATAGGCCGCAGGGGTGGGAACCCCCTTCTGGTTGAGCCGGGCCGCGATCTGCCGACAGCTCAGGCCCTCCAGGGCCATGGAAAAGATCGCACGGACCGTAGAGGCCGCCTCCTGATCGATGACGATTTTATTTTTCTGGGTTGGGTGCATCCGGTAGCCATAGACCGGCTTTCCTCCAATGAACTGGCCTTTGCGCTGTTTGTCCCGCTTGACGCTTCGGATCTTCTTGGAAATGTCCTTTGCGTACATGTCGTTCATAATGGCACGAAAGGGGGTGATATCATTGGCGGTGGAATCGGTCCCGGTATCAATTCCATCCAGCAGGGAAAGATAGCGCACCCCATGCTCCGGGAAATAGCGCTCCATATAGTGGCCGGTCATAATATAGTCACGGCCCAGCCGGGACAGATCCTTGGTAATGACCATGTTCACTTTTTTCGCTTCGATATCGGCAATCATCCGCTGAAAGCCCGGGCGGTCGAAATTGGTGCCGCTCCAGCCGTCGTCGATATAGGTATCCCAGACGGAAAGGCGGTGCTGCCGCACGAATTCCAGCAGCAGGGATTCCTGATTTTGAATGCTTTGTGAAGGGCCTTCGGATTCGTCCTCTCTGGACAGACGGATGTACAGTGCGGCATGATAATCCGAAGGGGTTTTGATTTCCGGGTCCATAGGATTCCCTCAGACGGACGCAGCCATTCATAAAGGCTGCGATTGTGCCATGGATGCCAGGATCCGGCACAGGTACAGCCGAAAGGATTCCGCCAGAAGGGCCGGCAGCTCCGGCTCCTCCGGGGAAAAGACACAGTGCACCACGGGCGTATTCGTTTTCATAAGCGCAACCTCCTTTTGTACCATCCTATGCCGGAAGATGGGCCGTTTTTCCGGAGGGCATGGCTCCCGGAGGGAAAGGCCTTCCCCGGAGACTCAAAATTCTTTCTATACATTCCGGGAGAAATACGCTATAATGGGACGGGTCTCAGGGAAAACCAAGGGCTTCCTTTATATGACCCGCCACAAAGATGGGGGGATTTTGAGGCTTGAAAAAGAAATTTGTATCTTTGTATATTGTATTTTTGGAAGGGACTTTCCTTTTTTGTGGTCATGGTGTATAATAAAGGGGACTGCCGGTTCCTGAGAATCGGTAAAAACTTACAAATGAAAGGTTGGAGCCCCGATGAATGCATTTATGCCCGCCGATATTCTGATGCCCAAAGTGGAATCCATGGAGAAATGGGCCGTGATCGCCTGTGACCAGTTTACCTCTGACCCTGCCTACTGGAACCGTGTAGAAAATAATGTTGGTGACGCACCCTCCACCCTGCGGCTGATCCTGCCCGAAGCAGAGCTTGGCTCCGAGGGAGAAGCAGCCCATATCCGGCAGATCAACTGCACCATGGAGGAGTATCTCAAGGAAGGCCTGTTCCAAACCTATACCGACTCCTTTGTCTATGTGGAGCGGGTGCTGTCAAACGGCACCGTCCGCAAGGGACTTGTGGGCATGGTGGACCTGGATGCCTATGATTATCATGCAGGTGCCGTCTCTGCCATCCGTGCCACGGAGAAAACCGTGACCGAGCGCATCCCTCCCCGTCAGAGAGTTCGCCGGGACGCCGGCATTGAGCTGCCCCATATTCTCCTGCTGTGCGATGACGACAAGAAGGTGCTGCTGGAGCCCATCGAGGCCAAGCGGGACAGCCTGCCCAAGCTCTATGACTTTGACCTCATGGAAGAGGGCGGCCACATTACCGGCTATCTGGTGGCCGGAGACGAGGCCAAGGCATTCAACGACCGCCTCACCGCCTATACCCAGACCTGCCCTGAGAAATACGCCGATCTGGACGGCGCCCCTCTGGTCTTTGCCGTGGGCGACGGCAACCACTCTCTGGCAACTGCCAAGAGCTGCTATGAGGAGCTGAAGGCCAAGCACCCCGGTGAGGACCTGTCCAACCATCCTGCCCGCTATGCGCTGGTGGAGCTGGAGAACATCCACGACGAGGCCCAGCAGTTTGAGCCCATCCACCGGGTGGTGGTGGATACCGATGTGGAGGACCTGATGAAGGCGCTGGAGAGCTGGTGCGCTCCCGGGGGCTATCCCATCGAGTGGTTCGCCGGGGATAAGTCCGGCACCGTGTATCTGGACCGCAGCCGCAGTGAGCTGGAGGTGGGTGCCTTGCAGCAGTTCCTGGACGAGTACTTAGCCCGGAAGCCCGGAAAGATCGACTATATCCACGGAGACGAGGACCTCAAGAACCTGGCCCGTCAGGACAGGGCCGTTGGCTTCCTCCTGCCCGCAATGGCAAAGAGCCAGCTCTTCCGTGGTGTGGTGGCAGACGGCGTTCTGCCCAGAAAGACATTCTCCATGGGCCATGCCCGTGAGAAACGATACTATTTGGAAGGAAGAAAGATCAAGTGAGTGTAACCCTGCAGGAAGCTGCTTACGCAAAAATCAATCTGACCCTGGATGTGCTGGGGCGTCGGGAGGACGGCTACCATGACCTGAAATCCGTCATGCAGACCATCTCCATCCGGGATGACATCGAGCTGGAGGTGGGCACGGGCAAGCCCTGGAGCCTCACCTGCGACAAAGAGGAAATCCCTCAGAACGAAACCAACCTGGCCTGGAAGGCTGCCAGGCTCTACTGTGAGCTGACAGGCAAAGACCCCCAGGGCCTGTCCATCCGCATCACCAAGCGGATCCCCGTGGAGGCGGGCATGGGAGGCGGCAGCGCAGATGCGGCTGCGGTGCTCCGGGCCCTCAACCGCCATTTTGACTATCCGCTTTCCCTGTATGCGCTGGCAGAGCTGGGTGCCCAGGTGGGCAGCGACGTTCCTTTCTGCGTAGTAGGCGGCACCTGCCTGGTAGAGGGCCGGGGCGAGCGTCTGCGGAAGCTGCCGGATTTGCCGGAGACCATGTTTGTGGTGTGCAAGCCCGATTTTTCCGTCTCCACCCCGGCGCTGTATCAGAAGCTGGACGAGACCGTGATCGCCAGACGGCCCGATCACACCGCCATGGAGGCGGCCATTGCCAAGGGCGACATGGACGGGATCGCACAGAATATCTGCAATGTCTTTGAGCCTGTGGTGACGGCGGAGCATCTGGAGCTCAATTATATCAAGTCCATCATGAACTCCTACGGAGTTACGGGCTATGCCATGACCGGCTCCGGCTCTGCGGTGTTCGGAATTGCGGCCTCCTTTGAGTATGCCGCCGTGGCCTGCTCCATGCTGAAAGAAAATTACCCTCAGGTATTTATCGCCAAAAGTGTATAAAATTTGAAGTCACCGTCCATACTGTGAGTAATTACAGATGGACGGTGATTTTTTATGTGGAAATGGCTCAAACGCCTGGTAATATTCACGGTATTTGGTGGATTGCTGTTGGGAATCCTGGGGATTTCCCGGGAGCAGAAGCAGTTACAGGAGAATCTTCTGCGGCTGCATGTAGTAGCGAACTCCGATTCCGGGGAAGATCAGGCTGTCAAGCTGAAGGTGCGTGACGGCGTTTTGGATCTTCTGGACTCTGCCATGGAGGGGCTCACCACCCTGGAAGAGGCGAAAAAATATGTGACGGAGCACCTGCCCCAGATCGAGGCGGAGGCAAACCGGATTTTAAAGGAAGCCGGCTCTCAGATGAAGGCAGTGGCCACCTTTGCCCTGGAAACCTTCCCCACCAGAGTTTATGACACCTTCCGGCTGCCTGCGGGGGTCTATGAGTCCCTGCGCATCACCATCGGGCAGGGGCAGGGACATAACTGGTGGTGTGTGCTGTTTCCCACCTTGTGCATCCCTGCCACCACAGAGGGCTTTGAAGAAACGGCGGAGGCTTCCGGAATGTCTCAGGAGCTGTCCCGGACGCTGACCCGGCAGACCGGGTATTATGATGTGCGGTTCCGCATCATGGACCTGATGGGACAGCTGAAGGGAAAGCTGCACGGCGAAAAATAGAAGAATGCAAAAATGACAGGGCAGATGCTCTGTCATTTTTTCGGGAAATGTGGTATAATGGAAGAAATTCTGTTACGCAGTGGGGGCGAAACTTGGGATACCGCCCTGTTTCAGAAAGAAAAGCACACCGCAGTGGAATGGAAGAAAGCCGTGGGCAGGGTGGC
Source organism: Faecousia sp. (assembly GCA_029257335.1). Taxonomy (GTDB): domain Bacteria; phylum Bacillota; class Clostridia; order Oscillospirales; family Oscillospiraceae; genus Faecousia. Next base: position 3,442 of record JARIBV010000110.1, on the reverse strand, counting down.
CTGCCTGAAGAGGTGATACATATGTTGCAGTTATATTTGAGTCGGAATTGGCGTGTGGGGCGGGAAACCATCCTGACCCATTTGGCCGATGATGTGAAACAGGGCCTGCCGGGGCGCATCCTTCTGGTGCCGGAGCAGGCCTCCCATGACTATGAGCGGCGGCTGTGCCGGGCCGCCGGAGACAGCGCCAGCAGATACGCAGAGGTGCTGAGCTTCACCCGACTGGCCAGCCGTGTCTTTTCTCAGACCGGGGGCGGGGCCGTGGCGACCCTGGACAAGGGGGGGCGGCTCCTGGCCATGGCCGCCGCCGTGTGGCAGCTGCGGCCCCGGCTCAAATCCTATGCCGCAGCCGCAGGCAGGCCGGAATTTCTCACGGCCCTGGTGACGGCAGTGGACGAATTCAAAACCTGCCTCATTACACCGGAGGTCCTGCAAACTGCCTCCCGGAATACGGAAGGGGCCCTGGCTCAGAAGCTGGAGGAACTGGCCCTGCTGCTGGAGGGCTATGAGGGCATCTGTGCCCGGTTCGGCCAGGACCCAAGAGACCGCATGACCCGGCTCCTGGAGGAGCTGGAGGACGGCGACTTTGCCCGGAACCATGTATTTTATATCGACGGCTTTTCCGACTTTACGGCCCAGGAGCTGGCCATTGTGACGCACCTGATGGAAGAGAGCCCGCAGGTCACGGTGAATCTGGTCTGCGACCGGGAAGGAAGCGACACGCCGGGCTTTGAGCTGGCAGGGGAGACGGCCTTGCAGCTGATTCGCCACAGCAAAGGGAAAACCACGGTGGTTTCCCTGCCGGACCCGGAGCAGCAGCTGGCAACGCTCCGGGCGGGGCTGCTGTGGGGAGCGCAAAGCCCCGTTGCGGGGCTGGACCGGTGGGTGCAGGCGGTGCGCCTGGGCTCTTTGCGGGAAGAATGTGTCTATGCCGCCCTTCAGATCCGCAAGGGGGCCTGTCAGGGCCTTCGCTACCGGGATCTGGCGGTGGTATGCAGCAATTTGCAGGAATATGGCCCGGTTTTGCGGCAGGTGCTGGGAGAGTACGGGATTCCCGCTTATTTTGCGGGCAATGAGGATATCCTGCATAAATCCGCAGTCTATACGGTGATGACGGCCCTGGAGGCCGCCACGGAGGGGCTGGAAACGGGACTGGTTTTGCGCTATCTCAAGTCCATGCTGTCCCCTTTGGAGCCGGAGGAATGCGACAGACTGGAAAACTATGCCATTGTCTGGGGCATCCGGGGCACCGCCTGGACGAAGCCCTTTGACAAGCACCCGGAGGGGCTGGGAAAGCCCTGGACGGAGCGGGACACGGAGACCCTGGCCCGGCTGGAGGAGAGCAGACGCCGTGGGGTGGGGCCCCTGTTGGAGCTGGCAAAGGCACTCAGGCAGGGGAAAACGGTGTTGCAGCAGCTGCAAGGCCTGTATGCCTTTCTGGAAACCCTGGACCTGGCCCGGCGGCTGGAAGCCCTGGCGGAGCATTTTGAGTCCAGGCAGGACCGCCGAAGCGCCCGGGAGCAGGAACAGCTCTGGGGCATCCTGGTGGGGGCCATGGAGCAGATGGCCGCCCTTCTGGGGCAGATGCAGATGGAGCCGGAGGCCTTTGTGAGACTGCTGCGCCTGCTTCTGAGCCAGTACGATGTGGGAACCATTCCCCAGACCCTGGACAGCGTCACCGTGGGCGATGTGTCCTCCATGCGCCGCCACGAGGCAAAGCAGGTGATTTTGCTGGGGGCGCAGGAGGGACTTCTGCCCCAGGGCGGTTCCGGCGGCATGGTGCTGACGGAGCCGGAGCGCCACCGGCTCATGGATCTGGGAGTCCCCCTGAAGCAGGACCTGTACCGGCAGCTTCAGCAGGAGCTGGCCGGAATTTATGCAGTTGCGTCTGCGGCAGAGGAACATCTGACCCTGACATGCAGCCAGGGCCAGCCTGCCTATGTGTACCGAAGAGTGTGCCGGATGCTGGGGACAGATCCGGAGGCGGTGTGCGTACTGCCGGAGGAGGAGACCGTGGCCGACGCCTGGAGCGCAGGCGCCATTCTGGTGCGGCAGTCCCAGGAAGAGCCGGGGCCGTTCCGGCAGCAGTGGCAGGAGCTGCGGGATCATGCGGCCTATACCCCCGGAAAGCTCAGCCCCAAAACGGTCCGGGGACTGTATGGCAGAGAGCTGACCCTGTCAGCCTCTCAGGTGGACAAGGCGGCCACCTGTAAGTTTGCCTATTTTATGTGCTATGGTCTGAAAGCCAGGCTGAGAAAGGAAATCGAGGTGGACCCGGCCCAGTTCGGCACCTTTGTCCACTATGTGCTGGAGCATGCGGCCCGGGAGGTCTGCAACCGGGGTGGGTTCCGGGCGGTGAGTCTGGAACAGACCAGACAGCTGGCCCGGCAGTATGCCATGGAATATCAGAAGGAGCAGTTTGCCCAGCTGGCGGACCAGCAGCCCGCCAGACAGGACTATCTCTTTCGCCGCAATTTGCAGGAGCTGGACGCCGTGGTGGAGGAGCTGTGGCAGGAGCTGCGGCAGTCCCGGTTTGTCCCCGGCGGCTTTGAGGTGAAATTCGGTCCCGGGGGAGCCATGGACCCCGTGGAGATCTCCGGCGCCGCAATGCCTGCCCGGATCCAGGGCTTTGTGGACCGGCTGGATGTGTACAGCCGGGGAGAACAGACCTATGTGCGGGTGGTGGACTATAAGACCGGAAGGAAAACCTTTGATTACTGCGATGTGCTCAACGGAATCGGGCTGCAAATGCTCATCTACCTGTTTGCCCTGGAGGATGTGGGAGAGGAGCTGCTGGGAGATGTGCCAGAGGCCGCCGGGGTCCTGTATTTTCCCGCCAGAGCCGGTATTTTGTCCGTGGACGATGCCATGGATGAAAAAGCGATCCAGAAGAAGCGCCGGGAAGAGCAGAGGCGAAACGGTCTGGTCCTGGAGCAAGAGAATGTCCTCATGGCCATGGACGAGACGGAGGAATTTCGCTTTTTGCCCGTGAAGAAATCCAAGGATGCTTTGGTGGGGGATTTGGCCGATGCCCGCCAGCTGCGGGAGCTCAAACAGTATGTGAAAGACTGCCTGGCAAAGCTGGTGGATCAGATCGCCGGGGGCTCCATAGAGCCCAATCCCTATGTCAGAGGAAAAAACAGCCCCTGTACCTATTGCGACTATCGGGGGGCCTGTCATCTGGACCTGTGGGGAGCACCACGGGAATTCAAGGAAATCAAAAGGACAGAATTTTGGCAGGAGGTGGAAAACCATGGCAGGTGAGACCCTGACCCCATCCCAGAAAGCAGCGGTAGAGAACCGGGGAGGCCCTCTTCTGGTCTCCGCCGCCGCAGGCTCCGGAAAAACCAAGGTGCTGGTGGACCGGCTTCTGGGGTATCTCACACAGGAAAAGGACCCGGCGAATCTGGATGAATTTCTGATTATCACCTACACCAAGGCC
>JARIBV010000014.1 GCA_029257335.1 Faecousia sp. | reverse complement strand
AACATCCCCCGCAGCCTGAAAGCCGGCTGCAAAGCAGTCATCAAGAAAGAGGACGTGCGCACTCCCGCGTTGTTCCGCCACATTCAGACGGTGGGCAATATCCCCGAGCGGGATATGTTCAACACCTTCAACATGGGCGTTGGCATGAGCGTTGTGGTGGCTAAGGAGGATGCCCAGAAGGCACTGGAAATCCTGCGGGCCAATGGTGAGGACGCTTACCTGCTGGGTGAGATCGTAGCCTCTGAGGAAAAGGTGATCCTGGAATGAAAACACGGATTGCGGTCCTGGTCTCCGGCGGCGGCACCAATCTGCAGGCCCTGATAGATGCGGAGCTGCGAGGAGAGATCCCCCACGGCGAGATCGTTATGGTGGTGTCCAACAATGCCCGTGCGTATGCCTTGGAGCGGGCCAGAAACAACGGCATCCCTGCCGCTGTGGTGAGCAAAAAGGAATGCGGCAGCCAGGCTGCTTTTGAGGCCCAGCTTCAGGCGATTCTGGAAATCAACGGGGTGGATCTTGTAATTCTGGCCGGATTTATGAGCATTCTGTCTGAGCGGTTTACCAAAAGGTGGCCCAATCGGATCCTGAATATCCACCCCAGTCTGATTCCCGCCTTCTGCGGAGAGGGCTTTTATGGACTTCATGTGCACGAGGCGGCGCTGGCACGCGGGGTGAAGATTACCGGAGCCACGGTACACTTCGTCAATGAAATTGCCGACGGCGGTCCCATCCTTCTTCAAAAGGCTGTGGAGGTGCTATCGGATGACACCCCCGAGACTCTCCAGCGCCGGGTGATGGAGCAGGCCGAATGGCAGCTGCTTCCCCAGGCTACGGAGATGGTAAGCTGCCAGATTGCCCAGGGCAGATAACCTGTCAACGATTTGATTTATTGATATGGAGGAACTTGTGATGGAAAATCTTTATTCTCTGTTGCAGAGCAATGCGTATCCCGGCCGCGGCGTGCTTCTGGGCCGCAGTGAGGACGGAAAGTCTGCTGTGATTGCTTATTTTATCATGGGCCGCAGCGAGAACAGCCGCAACCGAGTCTTTGTGGAGACCGAAGACGGCATCCGTACCCAGGCATTTGACCCCGCCAAGATGACCGATCCCTCCCTCATTATCTACCATCCTGTCCGCCGGGTCACAGACGAAGAGGGAGTTACCACCATCGTCACCAACGGTGACCAGACGGATACCATCCGTGACTTTATGCTCCGGGAAGAGAGCTATGTGACGGCACTCAACACCCGGGAGTTTGAGCCGGACGGACCCAACTACACCCCCAGGATTTCCGGTATTCTGTATCCCTGTGGTTCCTATGTGCTGTCTATTTTGAAGTCTCTGGACGCAGATCCCCAGTGCTGTGTCCGCAGCTACTTCACCTATGACAGCCCCAGGGCGGGTATGGGTCATTTCATCCACACCTACCAGCAGGACGGCAATCCCCTGCCCTCTTTCTGCGGGGAGCCCAGAGCGGTTGCCATAGAGGGGGATTTGGATACCTTCACCCAAAAGGTCTGGAACAGCCTCAATGAAGACAACAAGGTTTCTCTGTTCACCAGCTTTGTGAATTTGGAAACCGGTGAGGCGGACAGCCGGATCGTAAACAAGCATCAAAACCCCTGATTTATTCTAAACGAGGTTATATCACAATGGAACGAAATCACGATTCATATATTTCTCCCCTGTCCACCCGGTATGCCAGCAGTGAAATGCAGCATGTTTTCTCGGAAAACTTTAAATTCCGCACCTGGCGGCGCCTGTGGATCGCACTGGCCAAGGCAGAAAAGACCCTGGGCCTGGACATCACTGAGGCTCAGATCCAGGAGCTGGAGGCCCACAAGGACGACATCAACTATGCCGTAGCGGAAGAGCGGGAGCGTTTGGTCCGGCATGATGTTATGAGCCATGTCTATGCCTATGGCCAGCAGTGCCCCAATGCCGCCGGCATTATCCATCTGGGTGCCACTTCCTGCTATGTTGGAGACAATACCGATGTGGTGATTCTCCGGGAGGCCAGCCGCCTGGTGCTGAAAAAGTGTGCACAGGTGGTGAAAAATCTGTCTCAGTTTGCACAGCAGTACAAGGCAATGCCCTGCCTGGGCTACACCCATCTGCAGCCTGCACAGCTGACCACCGTGGGCAAGC
>JARIBV010000055.1 GCA_029257335.1 Faecousia sp. | reverse complement strand
AAATCCGCTAACATTGTGGGCCAGACCATGCGACTGAACCCCCACGGCGATGCGGCCATTTATGAGACTATGGTCCGCCTTTCCAGAGGATATGGAGCGCTGCTCCATCCCTTTGTGGACTCCAAGGGTAACTTTGGTAAGGTGTATTCCCGGGATATGGCGTACGCAGCCTCCCGATATACGGAGGCCAAACTGGATTCCATTTGCAGCGAGTTGTTCCGGGATATGGACTTTGATACCGTGGATATGGCAGATAACTATGACGGCACGATGAAGGAACCCACATTGCTGCCAACCACATTCCCCAATGTGCTGGTTTCCTCCAATACCGGTATTGCGGTGGGTATGGCAAGCAATATCTGCGGATTCCATTTGAAAGAGGTCTGTGAAACGGCCATTGCCCGGATGAAGAATCCCAATCACGATGTGATGGAGACCATGCCGGCCCCGGATTTTCCCACAGGCGGCGAAATCCTGTACGATCCCAGGGAGATGCGCTCCATTTATGAAACGGGACGAGGCAGTTTCAAGGTTCGGGCCAGATGGCGGTACCAGAAGGAAGGAAATCTCATTGAGATTTACGAGATTCCCTACACCACCACGGTGGAAGCCATTCTGGATAAGGTTTCCGACTTGATCAAGGCAGGAAAGATAAAGGAAATCTCCGATATGCGAGACGAAACGGACCTGTCCGGCCTGAAGCTCACCATTGATCTGAAGCGTGGCGTGGAGCCGGAGAAGCTGATGGCAAAGCTCTTCCGTATGACCACCCTGATGGACTCCTATCCGTGCAATTTTAATATCCTTATTGCAGGAATGCCCAGAGTGATGGGTGTTGCGGAGATCCTGGACGAATGGACCGCCTGGAGATGCCAGTGCGTAAAGCGCCGGGTCTATTTCCAGCTGGGCAAGAAAAAGGACAAGCTCCACCTGCTGCAAGGTTTGGAACAGATTTTACTGGACATTGATAAGGCCATCGAGATCATTCGTCAGACAGAGCAGGAATCTGAGGTCGTGCCCAATCTGATGATTGGCTTTGGCATTGACCAGATTCAGGCGGAATATGTGGCGGAAATCAAGCTTCGGAACATCAATAAAGAATACATCCTGAAGAGAACCGCTGAAACGGACGAGCTGATGCGGGAGATTCAGGATCTGGAGGATACTCTGAAAAGCGACCGCCGCATCCGAAAGATCATTATTGGCGAATTGGAGCAGGTCTGCAAGAAGTACGGCCAGCCCAGACGGACAGAAATTCTGTACCACTGGGACCAGGCGGCCCAGGCGGAGGATGCACAGGAGGTGCCGGACTACCCCGTGACCGTCTTTGTTTCTACGGAGGGGTACTTCAAGAAGATCACACCGCAGTCCCTCCGATCCTCCGGAGAACAGAAGTTCAAAGAGGGCGACAGCCTGGCGTTTTCTCAGGAGGTCACCAACCGGTCAGAGCTTCTGGTCTTTACAGACCAATTCCAGTGTTACAAGGCCCGCCTTTCTGATTTTGACGACGGAAAGGCATCTCAGCTGGGAGATTATCTTCCCACCAAGCTGGGCTTTGATCCTGGAGAAAATGTGGTTCAAGTAGTGCTTCCCGGCAGCTATACCGGGTTTGTGCTGTTTTTCTTTGAGAATGGCAAGGTGGCAAAGGTACCCTTGAGCGCCTATGATACCAAGTCAAACCGAAAGAGACTGACGGGAGCCTACTCGGATAAAAGTCCTCTCAAAACCATTTTGACCCTGGAGGGAGATGAGCTTGCTGCCGTATACTCCACCGACGGCAGAGCACTGATCTTCTCTACGGCCCAGCTCATGCCCAAGACCACCAGATCTACCTTGGGCGTGTCAGTCCTCACCCTGCGCAAGAAGGCCGCTCTGGACCGCGCGGCACTTCTGAATGATACCGGCATTGTGAACCAAAGCCGGTATAAGTCCAAAACCCTTCCTGCCGCCGGTGCGCTGCTGCGACCGGAGGATATGGAAGAAAAGCAAATCACTCTGTCTTTGGACTGAGTGACATCAAAGAGGGCCCCATGATTTGTGGGGGCCAACGTGTAAGAAAGTGAACAATTTGAAGGGAGCGGTTATCTTTGAATATCAAAAAATTTTGGCAAGAGTTCAAGTGGTTTCCTATTGTCGTAGCTGGTTGTGCGATTTTTTCCCTGGGTTTTGATCTGTTCCTGGATCCTCACAAATTCAACTGTGGCGGACTTTCCGGTCTGGCACAGATATTCGTGAAGTGGTTTGGCGTTGGTACGGTAGGCCAATTAGCGGCATTGATGAACATTCCGCTTTTTATCATTGGCGGCCTTAAAATTGGAAAGAAATTTTTTGTGGGCTCTCTGGTAGGCATGCTTGCCATGTCGCTGTTTCTGGATCTGTTTGCGTTCCTGCCTGTGCCGACGACGGAACCGCTTATTGCCGCTCTGTATGGTGGTGTGGTCACAGGTTTGGGCATGGGTTTGGTGTTCTTGTCTACGGTTTCCTCGGGCGGAACGGATATTATTGCCCGATTGCTGAAAATGCGCCACCGCAATATGCCCATCGGAAAGATCTCCCTGATTCTGGACATCACAGTGGCAATCCTTACAGGTATTGTATTCAAAGATTTCAGCAAGACCTTGTACAGCGGCGTAACACTGTTTGTCAGCTCCATGATTATTGACGCAGTGATCTATAAGTTCGACTATTCCAAGGTGGTTCTCATTATTTCTCAAAAGCATGAGGAGATCGGTAAAGTCATCAATGAAAAACTGGGCCGAGGCGTGACGCTTCTGCATGGCGAAGGCTTTTACAGCCACAATGACACGCAAGTGATCCTGTCCGCCATCAAGCGGCAGCAGGTCACAGACCTGAAAGAGATTGTGGTGGCAGTGGATCCCAATGCCTTCATCATCCTTCAGGAGGCGCACCAGGTTCTGGGTGACGGATTCGCAAAGTACACAAAGGATTCGCTGTAAAGGGGGTTGCGTATGAAACATATGGGGATGCTTCTGCTGCTTCTGGGAGCGGTATGCCTTATGGGCGGATGTACAGGCTGGATGAATGAGCAGTACAGCAAGGTGGAGCCCCATATGGAAGTATACGCAAACGACAGAGAATCAGAAATGGATACGGCTGTTGTGCGGAATTTCGATGAGCTGAGCAACCTGTTGGTGAGTTCGGTGGCGCATCATACTTCGGAGATTTCCGTGGACATCAGCCAGTATGACGGTGCTGTGGAATCGGAAATGGAGCGGGCCATGGAGGACCTGCGCCAGGAAAATCCATTGGTGGCCTTTGCTCTGGCCGATTACAAAGCGGAGTTTGCAGAGGTAGGCGCCAGACGGGTCTGCCTGCTGAAGCTTTCTTACCGGCGATCTGCCGAGCAGGTGGAGTCCATACAGTCCGTCTGGGGCATTCAGGGCATGAAGCAAAAGATCAACATGGCCTTGGACAATGCACAGAGCACATTGGTTTTGAGGGTTTCCAGCTACAGTGAGCTGGATGTAGAAAGCTATGTGGCACAGTACTACAGCACCCA
>JARIBV010000056.1 GCA_029257335.1 Faecousia sp. | reverse complement strand
CACAGCGGGTGACATAACCCTCAGCCATCTCCAGATAACGGGGGCCCTTAGCCTTGGGAGCGAACATGGTGCCGACCTGGCTGCGCAGACCCTTGCCCAGGTCTTCCAGAGAGGCGCCAACTGCGAGGCCGCCTTCGGAGAAAGCAGACTGGCTGCGGCCATAAACGATCTGCAGGAACAGCTCGCGCATAGCGGTGTTGATGGCATCACACACCAGGTCGGTGTTGAGAGCCTCCAGAAGGGTCTTGCCAATGAGGATCTCTGCAGCCATAGCTGCGGAGTGGGTCATGCCGGAGCAGCCCAGAGTCTCAACCAGAGCTTCCTCAATGATGCCTTCCTTCACATTCAGGGTCAGCTTACAAGCACCCTGCTGGGGAGCACACCAGCCCACACCATGGGTGAAACCGCTGATGTCCTTAATCTCCTTTGCCTGCACCCACTTGCCCTCTTCGGGAATGGGGGCGGGGCCGTGATAGGCGCCCTTGGCCACGGAGCACATATTTTGCACTTCTGCTGAATAGATCATGGCGATTATCCTTTCTTTACTAAAGGATCGTCAAATTGACGTCCTGATTATATGGATACAGAAAACTGCCAATTCCAATTATACCCGATGTTCCGCCAATCGACAGGATAGGAGGTGAGTATACACGGAATTTCCAATTACATGATATATTATACCGTTCTGGCAGTCTCTTGTCAATTCATAAGGTCAAGACAAATCAGCTGATTTTTTGCCATTCTAAGTCTGAAAAACAGGTAATTTTGCCATAATTCCGGGATGCAAGTTTAAGTGGAAGGGGTGGGCATGGACTGGGGTACCTCCTGCCCAAACAGGAGCCAGGCAAGCTCTGGATAGTCAATGAATACATTTCTGTTGCCCTGAATCGCCTGACATTTGTCATTTCTGACCATTTCCCACTGGTCTACGGGGTCCTCCCGGCACCACTGCAGCAGGGTGTCCAGGCTTTCTATTACCCGTTCTCCGGTGTTGACATCATCTTCTTCTGTGCCAAGTTTGGGATTTTTTACATCTTCATACAGGTTCGGTTCTTCCCACCTTACATAGACATACAGCAGAATTCGTGCCACATCGCCTTTGACATTGTCGTTCACTTCCACCCGGTTGTCTGCGCTGGAGTAATACAGAACATCACGCTCTTCATACTGATCGGTTTTGTAGTCCTCCAGAACACCACGGACATTGCCAAAAATGTAACTGCGTCTGGTGGAATTGACAGTGGTGTTTTCAGGCCGAAGATGGTGAATATCACATCCGCCGTCTTTGATGTGGAAAGAGGCCTTGCTTTTTGCCCACACATGTTCCCGGCTGTAGGAGTCGGAGCTTACGGAATCAGAATAGATCATGCTGGCATTGGCAGAACCGTTGGTGCAGTCTGTTTCGGGAAAGTATTTGGTCAGGGAACGATAAGAGACAGAGTCTGTCATGGTATCGGTCATGAGATCGTGCAGTGCATTGAAAAGGGGAGAATCCATGGGAGTCTCCCGGCTTCCTTGCAGCTGGGAAAGCGCAGCAAAAGAATACTCGCCAGTATAGTAGGCTTGAGCCTCAGTGCTTAATGCGGTGCAGAGACTGTGGCGGACATCTCCGATTCCGGGAGCAGGGGCCGTGGATTCCGTTTCTGTCTGGGGGCGGTCTTGTGATTCTCCCTCCTGCGGGAAAAATAGATATGCAAAGATTGCCAGAAGTACGGCGATCAAAATGGTAAAGGGGTGATAGTTCTGTTTCTTTTTTTTACTCATATGTATAAAACTCCTCGTTGTTACTGTGGGCTGTCTCAAAGAAAATGAGACAACCCACCAATGGTTTTCCCAATCGGGGTGCGACCC
>JARIBV010000135.1 GCA_029257335.1 Faecousia sp. | reverse complement strand
TACTTGACCTCCTTGATGGAAATGAAGCGCAGCTCATTGATGGGCTTGCCCATCTGATCGGCCACAATGGCCATGAGCATGGCGGCAGTCTTAGGATCGGTGTTGTACAGCTTCAGCTGACCGGCAGAACCGGGAGCCGTGGGAGCATCGGCGGCAGACTTGGGGGCGGGGGCCTCCAGTTGGACTGGCTTGCGCTGGCACATCATCACCAGTTTGCTCATAATCATCATGGCAACCATGAGGATCACAATGCCCATAAATACCACGGCATAGCCGGTAACGGCTGCCAACGCGGCATCGGCGGTGGAGTCCAGCACATCACCGGCACCGGCTGCAAGGAACAGATTGGAAAGCATCATAATTTACACGCCCTCCCTTAAATTGCCTCAATGGTGTAAGTGGCGGTATTTTCTTCCTTGGCCTTGCGCTCTTCAAAGAACTTTTCGGCCAGCTGGGGGAAAGCAATGTAGGACAGAACATCTTCGTCGCACTTTGCAATGCCCTTCAGCTCTTTCTTGGTCTTTTCAAAAATAGGCTCCAGAGTATCCGCGTAACGGCCGGTAAGGGGCTGCTCGTCCCCCAGGATCTTTTTCTGGATCTCGGGATCGATGGGAGCCGGGGTCTTGCCGTACTCACCGCGGCAGTAGGCTTTGATCTCCTTGGACACATTCTTATAGCGTTCGCCGGCCAGAACATTCTGCACGGCCTGCACGCCAACCATCTGGCTGGTGGGAGTGACCAGAGGAGGATAGCCCATGTCCTTACGGACCTTGGGTGTTTCCAGCAGGGCCTCGTCGAAGCGGTCCAGGGCGTTCATCATCTTCAGCTGGCTCAGCAGGTTGGACAGCATACCGCCGGGAACCTGGTAGGTCAGGCACTGGGTATCGGTGGCCATGGACTTGGGCATCAGGGTGCCGTCCTTCACATACCCATCCCGAATGGGCTTGAAGTAGTCGGCGATCTGCTTTGTGATTTTGTCATCCAGGTCGCACTGATAGCCCAGCTGACGCAGAGCGTAGGCCAGGGTTTCGGTGGCGGGCTGGGAGGTACCGCCGGAGAAGGGAGAGATGGCGGTGTCGATAATGTCCACACCGGCTTCCACGGCCTTGAGGTAGGTCATGAAGGCCAGACCGGTGGTGGAATGGGTATGCAGGTCGATGGGCAGATCCACAGCGTCCTTAATGGCGGAAACCAGATCATAGGCCTCCTGAGGACCCATGATACCGGCCATGTCCTTGATGCAGATGGTGGCAACGCCCATTTCCTTCAGCTCTTTGACCATCTTGACATAGTTGGCGTGGGTATGGACGGGGCTGGTGGTGTAGGAGATGGTGCCGGAAGCGATGGCACCGGCCTTCACGGTCTCTTCTACGGCAACTTTCAGGTTGTTCACATCGTTGAGGGCGTCAAAAATACGGATAATATCGATGCCATTTTCCACGGACTTCTTTACAAACATACGGACGAAGTCATCGGGATAATGGCTGTAGCCCAGAACATTCTGACCACGCAGAAGCATCTGAAGCTTGGTGTTGGGCATCTTTGCACGGATTTTACGCAGGCGCTCCCAGGGATCTTCATGCAGATAACGCAGGCAGACATCAAAGGTGGCACCACCCCAGCATTCGCAGGCGTAGTAGCCGGCCTTGTCCATGGTAGGCAGGATGTCTTCAAATTTGCTATAGGGCATTCTGGTGGCAATCAGGGACTGGTTGGCGTCACGGAGGACCGTTTCAACGAACTGCACCTTCCGGACCTTTTGTTTATTCTGTGCCATGTGGCAAAACCTCCATAAAACCGCAGATTGCGGTCAAATTTGACACGTTCACGGGGCAATACCTTGCGGGGCAGGGGCCTGCTTCTGCAGGATCAGCAGAAGCAGGCCCCTGCCCTGCACCATACCTTCCCCCTGTACCCCAGGGGGCCGAAGCCACCTGGGATACAGGGGGTGAATTATTTAGCCTTGGGGCCTGCCTCGGCAATATGGGCAGGCATATTGGGATACTTCTTGGAGAAGTTGTCGGAGAACATGGTAGCCAGCTTGTTGGCAGCAGCCACATAGTCTTCCTTGGTTTTGCCGTTGGAGATCCACATGGTTTCGGGATTCAGGATCTCGGAGGGGCAGCCGGTGACAGCCTTGGGCATCTCAACATTGAAAATTTCGGAATGCTCATACTGAGCCTTTTCCAGCTCGCCGTTCAGGGCGGCAGTGACCATAGCACGGGTATAGCGCAGCTTCATACGGCCGGCCTTCCCCAGCTCCTGAGCGGAGCCGCCGGCCCAGCCGGTATTGACCAGGTATACGGAGGTGCCGTACTTCTCAATCTTCTCACCCAGCATGTTGGCATAGACAGAGGGGTCCATGGGCATGAAGGGCTCCCCGAACAGGGTGGAGAAGGTGGGCTTGGGCTCGGTGATGCCGCGCTCGGTACCGGCCAGCTTGGAAGTAAAGCCGGTAACGAAATGATACATGGCAGCATCAGGGCTCAGCTTGGAAATGGGAGGCAGAACGCCGAAGGCATCGGCAGTCAGGAAGATTACCACCTTGGGAATCCCGCCCACACCGGGGACGGCGGCGTTGGAGATGTACTCAACGGGATAGCCCACACGGGTGTTTTCGGTCAGGGAGTCGTCGTCGAAATCGAACTCACGGGTATTTTCGTCCATGACAACATTCTCAACCAGAGAGCCGAAGCGGATGGCGTTGTAGATGTCAGGCTCGTTCTCGGCAGACAGGTTGATGCATTTTGCATAGCAGCCGCCTTCAATGTTGAAGATCCCGTCGGCAGACCAGCCGTGCTCGTCGTCACCGATGAGCTTGCGTGCAGGGTCGGCAGACAGAGTGGTTTTGCCGGTGCCGGACAGGCCGAAGAACACGGCAGTTTCATGGGTTTCGGGATCCATGTTGGCAGAGCAGTGCATGGGCAAAATGCCTTCCTTGGTCAGCACATAGTTCATGGTGGAGAAGACGGACTTCTTGATTTCGCCGGCATACTGGGAGCCCACAATGAGAATGAGATGTGCCTCATAGTCAATCATAATGGCAGCCTCGGAATGGACGCCGTCGATCTCAGGGCTGCACTGAAAGCCGGGAGCTGCGATCACGGTATAATCGGCATCGCCATAAGCAGCCAGCTCTTCCTCGCTGGGACGAATGAGCAGGTTGTGAATGAACAGATTCTGGGAGGCCAGCTCATTGACAATGCGGAATTTCTTGGTATATTTGGGGTCGGCACCGGCAAAGCCGTCGAAAATGAAAATTTCACGGCCCTGCAGATAGGCGCAGGCCTTAGCCAGGATCGCATCAAAGCGCTCCTTGGAGATGGGGCGGTTTACTTTACCCCAGGCAATGTCATCGTGGATCGCGGGGGTATCAACGATGAATTTGTCGTCGGGGGAACGACCGGTGTACTTACCTGTAGTAACCACCAGAGCACCGGTGTTGCTGAGCTTGCCTTCCCCACGGCGCAGAGCGGCTTCCACCAGCTGAGCGGGCCCGAGGTTCCGGTAAACAGCACAAGGGTTCAGAATTCCAAGTTTTTCAAGACCATAATTTTCCATAATAGAGTCCTCCTGAACAAAAATGTGGCACGCGGCTTTCAAACGAAAACCGCTTGTTCCCTAACGTAACTTATGTGAAAAATCGGGACGCAACCCAACCTCCACTATGTATGATTCTACCACATTCCCATAGGGTTGTCCATGTGTGTTCTTGTGTTTTCAACAAAAATATAACTAATTTTACGGTAAAAGTCAACCATATTTTTGAATAATGTGACGAATTATAAGAGGGTGGTTTGTTGAAAAATACAAACAGACACCTTTTATTTATATATTTGTACACAAGCTGGTTTGGATGACACGGAGAAAGGAGTTTCCGTAACGGCGGGCCTTTATTTTGCCTACGCCGGACACCTCTAAAAGGGCCTCCATAGACACGGGCCGCTTGCGGGCCATGTCTGCAAGCGTGGCGTTGGAGAAGATGATATAGGCCGGAACCCCCTCCTTTTGGGCCAACTGCATCCGGTGCGCTTTCAGGCTGGTAAGGAGCAGGTCGTCCGGTTCCGCGGCGGCAGGCTTTGCGGCGGAGACATGCTTCACAGGCAGTAGAATGTCCACCTTTTCTCCTTCAAACAGGACCTGCCTGGCTTTGGCGGTCACAAGAAGTACTGAAAATTCTGCCGGTGTTACCGCCAGATAGTTAAGATCGATCAAACGATCTATATATTGGCTCAAAAGGTCCTGAGACAGGTTTTTTAGAATGCCGTAAGTGGGCAGATCATCCAGCCTTAAATCCAGGATCCGCTTTCCCTTGCTGCCTCGCAGCATTTGCAGAATGGAGGACCTTCCCAGCCCGGAGGGGTACAGACGACAGACTCTTGCCACACCGGACAGGATTTTCTGAGCCTCCACCGTGATATCCACCGCCTGATAGGTCCCCATACAGGTGCTACAATTTTTACAGGGGGGAATATCCTGCCCGAAATAGGACACAATGGTTTGACGCAGGCAGTCGGTGGTTTTGCAGTATCGTTCCATTTTCTCCAGTCGTGCCAGGTCACGCTCCTGCAAAAGGGCTCTGTCCTGGAAATTTAGCTCCTGGTTATCACTGGAGTTCAAAATAAGAAATTTGGCGGTCTGGACATCTTTGGGCGAAAACAGAAGGATGCAGGAGGCGGGTTCGCCGTCCCGGCCTGCACGCCCGGCTTCCTGATAGTAATTTTCCAGATTTTTTGGCATATTATAATGTAAGACAAAGCTCACGTTGGATTTGTCAATTCCCATGCCAAAGGCATTGGTGGCCACCATGACCCTGGCACGGTCATAGACAAAGTCCTCCTGATTGCTTTTTCGCTCCCCGTCGGAAAGGCCTGCGTGATACCGTGTAGCGGAATGTCCGCAGGATTGCAGTTTGGCGCAGAGTGCTTCCACATTTTTTCGGGTGGCGCAGTAGACAATGCCGCTTTTTCCTCGGTTTTTTTCCAGATAGTCTAATACCCATGTATCTTTCTGCCTGGTGTGGACCACCCCAAAGTAGAGGTTTGGCCGATCGAAACCGGTGGTGAGGGTCAGAGGCTGCTGCAGCTGCAAAAGAGAAACAATGTCGGATTTGACCTGCTCCGTGGCAGTGGCGGTAAAGGCCCCCAGAACAGGGCGTCTGGGAAGCAGCCTGAGAAATTCTGGAATTTTTAAGTAGCTGGGACGAAAATCCTGGCCCCATTGGGAGACGCAGTGGGCCTCGTCCACGGCGATAAAAGAAATGGTGGTCTGCTCCAACAGGGAAAGGAATCCGGGAGTGAATAATCGCTCCGGCGCCACATACAGCAGCTTATAGGCGCCTTGTTTTCCTTTTTGCAGAATTTCCCGATAATCCTCCAGATCCAAAGAAGAGTTGAGATAGGCCGCAGGAATTCCTGACTGATTGAGAGAGGCCACCTGGTCGGCCATAAGAGAAATAAGGGGAGAAATGACCAATGTCATACCGGGCAGGGCCATAGCGGGGATCTGGTAGCAGATGGATTTGCCTGCGCTGGTGGGCATGACACCCAGCACATCCCGTCCGGCCAGAATGCTCTGGATCAAAGGCTCCTGCCCGGGTCGAAACTCCTTATGACCGAAATAATGCTGCAAAAGCTCTCTTGGCTCCACGAAGCCCTCACCTCCCCACTTTACATACCTGAGTTATTATATCATATGGGAGCGGGAAAGGAAACTGGGATAGTAGATATAAAACCGTCTATTTTTCCGATATTCCCCAGGTTTTTCTGTGCAAAATATGGGAAAAGCTGCGGTTCCCGGTTTCTCCGGGATAAAGGATAAAAATAAGCGATACCCGGGGAAAGCCACGGGTATCGCTTGCTTTTGTTTGAAAATTTCTAAGGGTCAGAGGAAAAGGAGATTATTTGGTAAGCTTTCTCTGGATGAACTTCACCAGCTCCACCAAAGGCAGCATCACCAGAGCCAGGGCCAGGGCAATGCCGTACTCCTTCAGACCCACGGGGGTGAAGCCGAAGGCGTTGGCCAGGAAGGGCACTTCGATGACGGCGGTGGTAAGGATCAAAGAGGCAATGCCCGCCAGATTCAGCACCATGTTCTGGCTGTGCAGAGAGAAGATGCTGCCCCGCTGGCTTCGCATATTAAAGCTGTGGACGATCTCGGCCATAGACAGGGTGAGAAACGCCATGGTTACGCCGTGGGCAGAATTTCCGAAGCCCAGAGTACCGAACTCCATAAAGTGTCCCACAAAGAAGGAGGCAAGAGTCAGAGCGGATACAGCCAGTCCCTGATACATGGCATCAAAGCCCAGACCGCCGGAGAAAATGCCGGCCTTGGCATCCCGGGGCTTGCGGCGCATGATGTCCGGCTCTCCACGCTCCATGCCCAGAGCCAGTGCGGGGAAGGTGTCAGTGATCAGGTTGATCCAAAGCAGATGGACCGGTTCCAGAATGGTAAAGCCCAGCAAGGTGGCAACAAAGATGCTGATGACCTCAGACATGTTGGAGCCCAGAAGGAACTGGATGGATTTGCGGATGTTGTCATAAATCCGGCGGCCTTCTTCCACGGCGCCTACAATGGTGGCAAAGTTGTCATCTGCCAGAACCATGTCGGCCACATTCTTGGTAACATCGGTACCGGTGATACCCATGCCAACACCGATGTCAGCGGTCTTGATGGAGGGGGCATCGTTGACACCGTCACCGGTCATGGCGGTGACACAGCCGATGCTCTGCCATGCGGAGACAATACGGGTTTTATGCTCGGGCTGCACACGGGCATAGACGGAAATGTTCTGGAATTCTTTCAGGAAGGTTTCTTCGTCCATGTCATCCAGCATAGAACCGGTAATGGCCTTGCGGTCCCCTTCCAGAATTCCCAGCTCTTTGGCAATGGCCACGGCGGTATCCACATGGTCACCCGTAATCATAATGGGGCGGATGCCGGCGGCCCGGCATTCTTCAATGGCGGCCTTGACTTCGGGGCGGACGGGGTCGATCATGCCTGCAAGACCGAGGAATGTGAGGTCCTGTTCCAGATTTTCGGGGGTCTGATCCTGGGGCACGGTCTGCCAGGTGCGGCAGGCAGCGCACAGCACACGCAGGGCCTTATCGGCCATTGCTTTATTGGCAGTGAGGATCTCTTTCCGCTTTTCCTCAGTGAGGGGAACCTTTTTGCCGTTTTCCTCAATATGCGTACACCGGCGCAGGACCTCGTCCGGGGCACCCTTGGTAAACTGGATCACATTACTGCCGTTTTGATGGATGGTGGACATCATCTTTCTGCCGGAATCGAAGGGAGCTTCTCCCACACGGGGGAAGAGCTGCTCCATTTTGCCTTTATCCATGTTTTCCTTGGCGGCCCAGGCTACCAGAGCGGCCTCCGTAGGTTCGCCCACGGCTTCGCCGTCCACCAGTTTGGCATCAGAGCACAGAGCCATGGCCCGAGCAGTCTGCTCCATGGGACCGAAATGCTCCACAACGGTCATTTTGTTCTGGGTCAGGGTGCCGGTTTTATCGGAGCAGATCACACGGGCGCAGCCCAGGGTCTCCACTGCGGTAAGCTTGCGGATAATGGCATTTCGCTTGGACATATTGGTGACACCGATGGAAAGCACCACCGTCACCACCGCAGCCAGGCCTTCGGGAATAGCGGCAACAGCCAGAGATACGGCCACCATGAAGGAGTGGACGATGACATCTGCGGAGAAGGAGCCGGCTTGCAGCAGCTGAACGCCGAAAATAATGGCGCAGATACCCAGCACCAGCCAGGTCAGGACTTTGGACAGCTGGCTCAGCTTTCTTTGCAGGGGGGTCTGCCCGTCTTTGGCGGCGGCCAGAGCACCGGCGATCTTACCCATTTCCGTATTCATGCCGGTTCCGGTAATCACGGCGGTACCACGACCGTAAGAGACGGTAGAGCCCATATAGACCATGTTCTTCCGGTCGCCCAGGGGCACATCCTTGCCGCCTTCACGCAGGTTGATGATATCAATGAATTTCGTGACGGGGACAGACTCGCCGGTAAGGGCAGCCTCTTCGATTTTCAGGCTGGCACTTTCCAGCAGACGGCCGTCTGCGGGGACCGCGTCACCGGCCTCCAGAACCACCACATCACCCACAACGAGATCTTCACTGCGGACAGTGGTGAGCTTGCCGTCACGGATGACCTTGGAGGTGGCGGCTGCCATTTCCTGTAGGGCTTCGATGGCCTTTTCGGCCTTGTTCTCCTGGTATACACCCAGAACGGCATTGACAATGACAACGAAGAGAATGATAATGACATCGGTAAAGCTTTCGTTCTCATACACCGCCAGAGCACCGCTGATGGCGGCGGCAGCCAGGAGAATGAGAATCATGGGGTCTGCCATTTGCAGGAAGAACCGCTTCAGGAGGCTGTCCTTTTTCTCCTGGGCCAGCTGGTTCTTTCCGTTTTTCTCCAGTCGAGCCTGGGCTTCTGCGTGAGTAAGGCCCTGCTCTGTGGAGTTCACGCTTTTTAAAACGTGAGCTGTGGATTCGTCGTAGTAGCGCAAACTGATCTTCCTTTCCAATACATAATAGTTGATAGAATTGTAGAAAAAAAGAGGCCCATGTACAGTGGTACTGCACATGAGTCTCGTTAAAACCTGCCAAGCCAGACGCGAAGCGCCATGCATGTTGACTTGACACACCGGAAGGTCCGGTGCAACTACTCCCCCATGGGTGGACCGCAATGGCCCTCAATTTTTCGTTGACACCATGATAACAGATTTTTTTTCAAATAGCAAGAGCTTTGCGGGGATGTTTGCACAATTTTCCTGAAATGTTACCAAAGATTTGGTAAAGAATCAAGAGCAAGAAGAAAAAGGTCGGTTTTGGCAGGACATGAATAATTTACAGTTTTGACACATCCCGGATTGGGTTTATCCTTGCAATAGATAGGCATTCGTGATAAACTGAAGAAGATTATGCTCCGGTGTAAACAGCCGGAGGAAGAAATGAGGTTACTTCATGAATTGCAAAAAATGTCAGGCGCCTCTGGATGAGGGCGTTACGGTTTGCCCGCAGTGCGGCTTTGACAACCGGAGCGTGAACAAAAAGAAGCTGACCCTTGTGATTGTCGGTGCGATTGTGGCACTGGCCATTGTGGCAGGTCTGGTTATAATGTTTACCACCGGGAAAAAGGATGATCCCGCACAGACTACCGCCCCCACCGAGACCACGGCAGTTACGGACGGTACCGGAACCACAGACGGCACTGAGGCCGCCGTTCCCGTAGACCGTCCCAGCTACACCTTCCAGGGAGAAGATATCTCCGCCGAGCTGCCCAAGGTTGTTGCCAGTATGGGAGATGTGGAAGTTACAAATGCATGGATGAATGTCTGGTACTGGAGCGCTTATTATGAATATCTGAATCAGTATGGTGCCTATGCCGCCTATGCAGGTCTGGACCCCAAAAAGGAACTGGATCAGCAGGTCTATGGAATGAGCGAGGAAGGAAAGACCTGGCAGGAAATGTTCCTGGAGCAGGCTATCATGAGCTGGACCCGCTATCAGGCTCTGAGCCTGGAGGCGCAGGCCAACGGTGTGACTCTCAGCCAGGAGGGCCAGAAGCAGCTGGATTCCATGGAAAAGGATATGAATGAGGCCGCTAAGAAGGCCGGATTTGACGATGCCCAGAAGATGATCGAAAATGACTTCGGTAAGGGCATTACCCTGGAGGAATACAAGAAGTATGTACAGACCATCCTTCAGGCAAGCGAATACTATAATAAGCTCACTGAAGAGAAGAGAGCTTCCCTGACCGAAGAACAGGTATCGCAGTACTACGACGATCATGCCGAGAAATTTACGGAATATGGCATTGCCAAGGACGAGACCCCTGCATTTGTGGATGTGCGGCACATTCTGATTAAAGCGGAGGTTTCCGAGGGGGCTGAAGCTGCTACCGAAGAGCAGAAGAAGGCAGCTCATGACAAGGCACAAAGCATTCTGGACCAGTGGAAGGCTGGAGAAGCTACAGAGGAAAGCTTTGCGGCACTGGCAAAGGAGCAGACGGAGGACCCCGGTTCCAAGGAAACCGGCGGACTGTACAAAAATGTCCGCAAGGGCCAGATGGTGAAGGAATTTGAGCAATGGTGTTTTGATCCTGCCCATAAGGCCGGAGACAGCGGCCTGGTAGACAGCCCCTACGGCACCCATGTCATGTATTTTGTAAGTGCCAGCGATGAGCCGCTGTGGATGCAGACGGGGAAGGAAATGTATCTTGCTGAAGAGATGGAAAAAGTCATCACCGGACTGCTGGAGAAATATCCTCACGAAGTGAACTATGATGCCTTGGCCCTCACCAAAGTGAATACCACCAGCGGTTACTAATTCCCTATTATATTGTATAAGAGCACGGAAACCGTTTCGCCCTCCGGCGAGACGGTTTCTTTTTGCAACATCATAGAAAGAAAACGCATGATAGAGAAAAGAGTTCTGCAAAAATACTTTTATTGTCACTCTATCTATGATATAATGCAGACAGTGTAAATAAGAATTCAGGGAGATAAAACTATGCTGACGACCCAAGGTAGAAACTTTATATTAGACGGCAAGCCGTTCCACATCTATTCCGGTACGATCCATTATTTCAGAGTTCTTCCGGCTTACTGGGAGGACCGGCTTTTGAAGCTGAAAGCTGCGGGATTTAATACGGTAGAGACCTATGTGTGCTGGAATCTGCATGAGCCGGAAAAAGGAAAATTCGATTTTTCCGGTATGCTGGACCTGGTGGCCTTCCTCAAAACGGCTCAGAAGGTGGGGCTGTATGCACTGGTGCGTCCCGGTCCTTACATATGCGCCGAGTGGGATTTCGGCGGTCTGCCGGCCTGGCTGCTGCGGGATCGGAATATGGAACTGCGGTGCAGCGATCCCGCCTATATGGCCCATGTTGCCGACTTTTTCCGGGAACTGCTGCCTCGTCTGGCTCCCTTGCAGCAGAGCAGAGGCGGAAACATTCTGGCGGTTCAGGTGGAAAATGAGTATGGAAGCTATGGAAATGATAAAACTTATCTGGCCTTCCTGAGAGATCTCATTCGCAGTATGGATATTGACTCTCTGCTCTTTACTTCTGATGGCCCCTGCACGGACATGCTGTCCGGAGGCCGGATAGAGGGCGCACTGCCTACATTGAATTTCGGCAGTGCACCGGAGCGGGCGTTCTCTCTGCTGGAAAAGGAAGAGGTTCCTTACATGTGCACGGAGTTCTGGTGCGGCTGGTTTGACCACTGGGGAGAAAAGCACCACACCCGGGATGTGGAAAGCCTGACAAAAGAAGTCCAGGCCATGCTGGATATGGATGCGAATTTTAATGTGTTCGTGTTCCATGGCGGCACCAACTTCGGTTTTACCGCCGGTGCCAACCAAGTCACCCGGTATAATCCCACGGTGACCAGCTATGACTATTGTGCCCCGCTCAATGAATACGGCGATTACACCCCTCGGTACCATGCGCTGCGGGAGCTCATGTGGAAGCATCACGGTACGACACCGCCTCCCCTGCCCCCTGCTCCCCGGTGCCAGAACCTGGGTACGGTGGTTTTGCGGGAAGAAACCGGCCTTTTTGAAAATCTCAAAACCCTTGGTACGGTGCATCACAGCCCTCTGCCCCGGAATATGGAGGCTTATGGTCAAAACTTCGGCCTGATCTATTATGAAACAGTGCTCCCCGGGGACTCCGACGGAGGTTGGCTCACCCTGCGGGACCTGCGGGACAAGGCCTGGATCTATCTGGATGATGAGCTGGTAGGGAGCCTGGATATCAGCTGCCCCAGAGGAAAGCTGGAACAGCTGAAGCCTAAAAACCGTGTATGGCTGCCTAAATGTAAGGCAGGAACCCGGATCGGCGTTTTGGTAGAGGCAATGGGCCGGGTGAATTATGGTCCTGAGCTCTATGACAGAAAGGGCCTGTCTGCCATCTCCATAGGCAATCAGATCCTGATGGACTTTACCGTGACCACAATTCCTCTGGAGGACCCGGAGGCAGCGGATTTCACGATCCCTGCGGGGCGCTACCCCAAGCTCTACCGGGGAGAGTTCCGGGCGGACAGCCAGGAGGAATGTTTTGTAAAGCTGGACCACTTTGCCAAAGGAATTGTGTGGGTCAATGGATTCAATTTAGGCCGATTCTGGAACCGTGGACCTCAGAAAACCCTCTATCTCCCGGGTGCTCTTTTGGAGTTGGGCAAAATGAACAAAATCGTTGTACTAGAATTGGTGAATTGCGACAAGGCAGAATTGGAGCTCACAGACACCCATGAGCTGGGCTAGACTTGCATGTCTTGTAGAGAAGCACAAAGTTCTGCGTGAAATGGAATCTTGTGTTAGTGTAAAATGACGGATTTTCCTATTGCGTGAAGGAAGCTGTTTTCGGAAAGAAAAGAAAGAATACTGGAAAACAATGGAGTTATATTTTGATGTAAAGGACTACTTCGAGAAACATGCGGAAGAGAGTGGCGAAAATGGTACAATTTTTCAATTCTTTTTCAGAAAGTATATCCTTTTACGACTATAAAATAACATTTTAATACTTCCAGTTCTACCTGGGAACAGATATAATGATTTCTGAGTTAAAAATTGTTTTTTGTGCAAAACGACAGTGCACCCAAAGCGATTGCCTGATTGATTGAAGGAAGGATGAAGAAAATGCGTGACACCAAAGCAACCACTAACGCTCCAGCCACTGCGTTGAAGCCCAAAAAGCGCGCAAGGTGGACGAGAGATGATACAGAGCTGACCATTCTGGCTCTGCCTACTACCATCTGGTATGTCTTGTTCTGCTACCTGCCCATGTTTGGCATTATTCTGGCATTTAAGGATTACAGAATTGTTGATGCGAAGCAAAGCTTCCTGTACAACCTGTTTGCCAGCGACTGGGCCGGATTCAAGAACTTTAACTATTTCTTAGACCTGCCCAACTTTACCAATATTGTTCGGAATACTCTGCTGTATAACATTGTGTTCATCATTCTTGGTATTGTGATTCCTGTTGGTCTGGCTATTATGATCAACAACATTTACAGCAAGCGGGCTTCTAAGACCTATCAGACTTTGATGTTTATGCCCCACTTCATGTCCTGGGTTGTGGTCAGCTACTTTGTCTACGCCTTCCTGAGCCCGGAGAAAGGTCTGATTAACAGCATCCTTCGCAGCATGGGCAAGGACCCCATTCTTTGGTACTCCAAAGAAGGCGCACCTTACTGGCCCTTCCTGATCGTGTTTATCAATGTCTGGAAGACCATGGGCTACAACATGGTCGTCTATCTGGCATCCATCACCGGCATTGACTCTTCCCTGTACGAAGCTGCGGTGCTCGATGGTGCATCCAAGCTGCAGCAGGCACGCTACATCACCCTGCCTTCTCTGCGTCCTATCATCATTATGATGTTTATTCTCAGCGTAGGCCGTATCTTCTCCACGGACTTCGGCCTGTTCTATCAGGTAACCAGATATGTCCCCAGATCTCTGCGTGAGGTGGCAACCACCTTCGACGTGCAGATCTATAAGATGGTCACCGAGATGAAGGGAATGCTTCCCCAGTCCGCCGCCGGCTCCTTCTTCCAGTCTGCGGTTGGCTGCTTGACCATTTTGATTGCAAACGGTATTGTCCGGAAGGTCGATAAGACCAGCGCTTTGATTTGATGGAGGTGGCGAAATGAAGAAAAAAGCTTCTGCACTGAATGATAACGCCATGAGCCGCCTGAACCGAATCAAGCCCGGCACCAATGTTACATTCAATGTTCTGTTTCTGATTCTTTCTCTGATGTGCTTTTTGCCCATCATTTATGTATTCATGATTTCAATCTCCTCTGAGGACTCGATTGCGAAGTTTGGCTACAAGTTTATCCCCGAGAGCTTCTCTGCAAAGTCCTACAAGTTCCTGTGGATGCGCAGAGGCGAGATCCTGAATGCACTGTGGGTCTCCTTTAAGGTGACTGCCATCGGTACTGCAATGGGTGTGGCTCTTACCACCCTCATGGGCTATGTCCTGTCCCGCAGAGAGCATAAGCTCAACGGATTTTTCACCATTGTGGTGTTCATCCCCATGATCTTTGGCGGCGGCATGGCTGCTTCTTATGTGGTCAACATGAACATCCTGCATTTGGGCAACACCATCTGGGCTTTGATCCTGCCTCTGTGCGTGTCGTCGTTCAATGTTACCATTGCAAGAACCTTCTTCCGTACAACCATTCCGGATTCAATCATTGAGTCGGCTAAGATCGACGGTGCTTCACAGTGGACAATTTTCGGCAGGATTGTTTTGCCGATTTCCAAACCTGTTCTGGCTACCATCGGCCTGTTCCTGGCGTTTGCTTACTGGAATGACTGGTACCAGTCTTCCCTGTACATCAGCGAACGCGGCCTTCTGTCCCTGCAGGCTCTGCTGAACTCCATTAACAACGACATTGAGTTCCTGACAAAGAACCCCTCTGCCGGTATGACTGTTGCGGATCTGAGAGCTGCAATGCCTACCGAGGGCTTCCGTATGGCAATCGCCGTTGTCGTTGCCGTCCCCATCGCTTGCGTATACCCCTTCTTCCAGAAGTACTTTATTTCCGGTCTGACTGTGGGTGCCGTTAAGGGTTAATTTATTTCGTATTACGGATGCCGGAGAGTGGAGACACTCTCCCCGTCTGGAATAAAACAACCAAATTTTTAGGAGGAAAAAACATGAAGAAGATCATCGCACTTCTCCTGGCTGTTACCATGCTGTCTGCTATGTTTGTAGGCTGCAGCAACAGCAAGGACGGCGCAGAGAATACAACCGCTGCTGCCGGAAACAATGAGACCAAACCCGCCAACGAAGGCGAAACCACCGGTGCACCTTCCGCTTCCAACGGCGATGTCGTTGAGCTGACCTGGTACATGGTCGGTAACGGCCAGCCTGCCAACTACGCGGCATGGAAGGCAAACATGGACAAGTACCTGGAAGAGAAGATCGGCGTGCACCTGGATGTCCAGGTTGTTTCCTGGGGTGACTGGGACAGCCGCCGTGAGGCCATTGTCTCCACCAACCAGAACTACGACATTATGTTCACCAATGCCAACACCTTCAGCGCAGACGTTGCCATGGGCGCTTTCCTGGATATCACCGAGTATGTCAAGGGCGCTGAGGCTCTGTACAAGCTGATGCCGGAGAGCTACTGGACCGCTAGCTCCGTTAACGGCAAGATCTACGGTGTTCCCAGCTACAAGGACAGTTCTTTGACGAATTACTTTGTATGGGATAAGGCTCTGGTTGAGGAGCACTACCCTGAGTATGTGAACGCTCATACCATGAACGATGTAACCCCTGCTCTGAAGGCTATTTATGAAGCTACCGGTAAGGCTCCCTTTACTGTGGACAACCACGGTCTTGAGAGCATCCTGGGCAGCAAGTTCGATGGCCTGGGCCTGGGCCTGGCTGCTCTGGGCATTTCTTATAATGATGCTGATGCCAAAGTTGTTTGCACATTCGAGCAGGAAGCTGTTATGAACGACCTCAAGACCCTGCACGAGTGGTTCCAGGCTGGCTATGTCAACCAGGATGCCGCTACTCTGGCTGAGATGCCCAAGTATCGCACCTGCGGCGTTGCCTCGGGCTGGGACTACGCTGCCGTTAGCACTTGGGGCCCCCAGATGGAGGTTGAGGCCGATGCTGTTCAGTGGGGCGAAACCGTTCTGTCCAACGACACCGTTCAGGGCTCTATGAACTGCATCTCCGCTGCCTGCGAGCACCCCGAGAAGGCACTGGCTCTGCTGGAGCTGGTCAACACCGACACCTATGTCCGTGACGCTCTGTTCTATGGCCTGGAAGGTGACAACTTTGAGTATGTCGAAGAAGACGGTGTCAAGAAGGTCCACAGAAACAACACCGATTGGACCATGGCTGGTTACACCCAGGGTACTTTCTTCAATGTTTCCATGCTGGCAGGCGAGACCTACAACCAGTGGGATGAGGTTAAGGCTCTGAACGAGGCTGCTAAGCCCTCTCCCGCACTGGGCTTTGTTGCTGACACCTCCAAAATCCAGTCCGAGCTGGGCGCTTGCATCGCTATCTACAAGAGCTACCAGTCCGAGCTGATGACCGGTACCATCGATCCCGTTGAAGGCGTTGCCGAGATGATGGAAGAGATGCGTGCTGCTGGCTTTGATACCATCATGACCGAGGTTCAGGCTCAGCTGGATGCTTACCTGGGCAAGTAATCTGACCCGGTAGGAATTTGTTCCATACCTAAAAGTTGGGGCTGCTGCATTTGCAGCAGCCCCGTTTTCATAACCAGGTGGTTGTGGAAAAAAAGATACAAAGATTTCAGAAATTCCCGTTGACAAAAAGAAAAGAATGTGGGAAAATGCTTCCGATTTATCATGATGTGCAGGCTCACTGTGTGGGAGCCGGACAAGCTGAAAAGCTTCGGAGTGCCCGGCCCCTGCACAAGGGAGTCCGCATTACACACCAAGTTATTTTATATACAGAGGATTGATACAATTATGAGCAAGATTATTGGCAATGAACTGAAGAACATCCCCTGGGAAGAGAAGCCCGAGGGCTATACCCTTCCTGTATGGCGTTATAGCGGCAACCCCATTATTGGCCGCCATGCGACCAAGCGCTCCAACAGCGTATTCAACAGCGCTGTGGTGCCCTTCGGCGACGGCTTTGCCGGTGTGTTCCGCTGCGACAGCCGCTCCGTCAGCATGGACCTGTTTGTGGGCTTCAGCAAAGATGGCATCAACTGGGACATCCAGGATGAGCCCATCTCCTTTGAGGGCGACCCTGTTGTGACTGTTCGGGAGTACCGGTATGATCCCCGTGTGTGCTACATGGACGGCAAGTACTACATCACCTGGTGCAATGGCTACCATGGTCCCACCATCGGCGTGGGCTGGACCGAGGACTTCAAGACCTTCCACCAGCTGGAGAATGCCTTCCTGCCCTATAACCGTAACGGTGTTCTCTTCCCCAGAAAGATCAACGGCAGATATATGATGCTGTCCCGCCCCAGTGACACCGGCCACACCCCCTTCGGCGACATCTTCATCAGCCAGAGCCCTGATATGCAGTTCTGGGGCTGCCACCGTCATGTCATGAGCACCGTTAAGGGTGACGAGTCTGCATGGCAGTCCACCAAGATCGGCGCAGGCCCCATTCCCATCGAAACCGATGAGGGCTGGCTCATGATCTACCACGGCGTGATCACCACTTGCCAGGGTTATGTGTACCGTATGGGTGCAGCCCTGCTGGACAAGGACGAGCCCTGGAAGGTGCTGTACCGTACCAAGGACTATATTCTGGCTCCCTATGAGTACTATGAGTGCGTGGGCGATGTTCCCAATGTTACCTTCCCCTGCGCTACACTCACCGATGCTGCCACCGGCCGTATCGCCATCTACTACGGCTGTGCCGACACGGTCACCGGTGTTGCCTTTACCACTGTTGACACCCTGCTGGACTACATGAAGGAAAACAGCCTGTAAAGACATTCCCCTAGGAGGATTTCTATGTATTTTATCGATCAAAGAGTGCAGGTCATCTGCAATCAGTTGAATGCGCTGCGGACCACTGGTGGCCGTCAGCTTCCCAACTGGGACTATAAGCCCGGCCTGTTCTATCGCCCCGAGGAGGCCGATGCCGCGCAGACTCCCTGGCAGGAGTTTGACTGCAATACCATGCGCTGGTACTCTACCTATGACGGTTCTGATCAGTTCGAGGGAAAGTTCCCCGGCTACGGCGGTGACTTCCATGGCATCCGCGGTGAGCACTATTGGTTCAGAACCAAGATCACCATTCCCCAGGAAATGGACGGAAAGTCCGTCTGGTTCAAGATCTGTACCCAGATCGAAGAGTGGGACGATGCCAAGAACCCCCAGTTCCTGGTATTTGTCAATGGGCAGGTGGTTCAGGGTGCGGACATGAACCACCGTGATATCCGCCTGTTTGAGAAAGCAGTGGCCGGTGAGACGGTCACTGTGGATGTGCAGGCTTATACCGGCATCATGCACAGAGAGTTTTCCTTCCTGACCAATCTCTATGTGCTGGATGAGGCCATCAACCGCCTGTACTATGACCTGCAGGTTCCCCTGTGGGCCTTCCCCCGTATGGACAAGGACAGCAAGGTCCGTCTGGACATCCAGACGGTTTTGAACGAAACAGTGAACCTGTTGGATATGCGGGAAGTATATTCCCAGAAGTTCTATGAGTCCGTTGAAAAGGCTGAGGCATACATCACCGAAAACCTGTACAACAAGATGGGCGGCTGGGACGAGATCGTAGCAACCTGCATCGGCCACACCCACATCGATGTGGCATGGTGGTGGACCGTGGAACAGACCCGGGAAAAGGTGGTCCGCTCCTTTGCAACCGTCCTGAAGCTCATGGACGAGTTCCCCACCTATAAGTTTATGTCCAGCCAGCCTGTGCTGTACTACTTCCTGAAGCAGCGCTACCCCGAACTGTTTGAAAAGATCAAGCAGCGTGTGGCAGAAGGCCGCTGGGAGCCGGAAGGCGGCATGTGGCTGGAGGCGGACTGCAACCTGACCTCCGGTGAGTCTCTGGTTCGTCAGTTCCTCTTCGGAAAGCGGTTCTTCAAGGAAGAGTTCGGCAAGGACAACAAGATCCTGTGGCTGCCTGATGTATTCGGTTACTCCGGCGCACTGCCTCAGATCATGAAGCGCAGCGGTGTGGACTACTTTATGACCACCAAGCTGGCCTGGAACCAGATCAACAAGATCCCCAATGATACCTTCATTTGGCGTGGTATCGATGGTTCCGAGGTGCTCACCCACCTGATCACCACTCTGGGTATCGACCAGGACCCCAAGGAGAGCTTCTTCACCACCTATAACGGTATGCTCCATCCCGGTGCCATCATGGGCGGCTGGGACCGTTATCAGAACAAGGAGATCAACAATGATATCCTGGTCTGCTATGGTTACGGCGACGGCGGCGGCGGCCCCACCAGACAGATGCTGGAGGTCTCCAATCGGATGGACAAGGGCGTTAAGGGCATTCCCATGGTGCGCCAGGAAGGCTCCCTCACCTACTTCCGGGAGCTGGAAGAGCGTCTCAAGGGCAACCGCCGTCTGGAGACCTGGGAAGGCGAATTCTATTTCGAGTACCACCGTGGCACCTACACCTCCATGGCCCGGAACAAGCGGGGCAACCGCAAGAGCGAGCTGGCCCTTATGGACCTGGAGCTTCTGGGCGTCCTTGCCAGCGATTTGGCCTCCTACCCCGCAGAGGAAACCACCCGCCTGTGGCGGGATGTGGTTCTGCTGAACCAGTTCCACGACATTCTCCCCGGCAGCTCCATTGCTGAGGTTTACGAGGTTACCAAGAAGGAATATGAGGAATTGGCCGCAGAGACCGCTTCCCTCATTGCACAGCGTCTGAGCCTCCTGGCCGGCGAGGGTGAGGGCATCACCGTGTTCAATACCCTGGGCTTTGAGCGCAGCGATGTGGTAAATCTGGGGAATGTGGATGTGAAGGCTGTGGCGGACGAGACCGGCAAGGTCTATCCCGTCCAGAAGACCGCCGACGGCGCCCTGGTTTACCTGAAGAATCTGCCTTCCAAGGGTTACAAGACCCTGTCTGCTGCGGATGCTTCCGCAGAGAGTGCATTCCGGCGGAAGGACCAGTATCATCTGGAAACCCCCTTCTACTCCATCGTGCTGGACGAGAACGGCCACTTTACCTCCATCTTCGACAAGGACAACGAGCGTGAGGTCCTGAAGGCCGGTCAGGTGGGCAATATGCTCCGTCTGTACGAGGACAAGCCCATGTACTATGATAACTGGGACATTGACATGTATTACACGGAAAAGTCCTGGCCTGTCAACGACCTGCTTGAGATGAAGTGGACAGAAGACGGCGCTGTTCGCACCACCTTGGAACTGTCTTGGAAGTGCAACAAGAGCACCATCCTGCAGAAGATTCACTTCTATGCAGATACCCGTCGCATTGACTTTGAGACCGTGGCAGACTGGAAGGAGCATCAGCACCTGCTGAAGGCGGAGTTCCCTGTGGATATCCACTCTGACGAAGCTACCTTTGAAATCCAGTTTGGCAATGTGACCCGAAAGATCCATACCAACACCAGCTGGGAGAAGGCCCGTTTCGAGTCCTGCGCCCACAAGTGGATGGACTTCTCTGAGGGCAATTACGGTGTCAGCCTCCTGAATGACTGCAAGTACGGCCATTCTGTGTATGACGGCACCATCGGCCTCACCCTCATCAAGTGCGGCGTGGAGCCCAACCCCAATGCCGATGTGGAAATGCACTACTTCACCTATGCATTGTACCCCCATGCCGAGACCTGGAAGAAGGCAGGAACCGTGCAGGAGGCTTACAAGCTCAACCAGCCTGCCTATGCACAGGAAGGCGGCAAGGCCGGCACCTGCTTCTCTTACGCCAGCGTAGACAAGGACAATGTGATGCTGGAGACAATCAAGCAGGCTGAGTCCGGCGAGGGCACCATCCTTCGTCTGTACGAGTTTGAAAATGCCCGTACCAAGACCACCATCACCCTGCCTCAGGGAGCGGTCAAGGTCTACGAGACCAATCTGATGGAACAGATCGAGCAGGAGCTGCCTGTGGTGGATGGCAAGGTGACCATCACCATCAAGCCCTACGAGATCAAGACCATTCTGGTGAAATAACATCGCATAACAAGGTCACGGAAAAGACCATCCTTTCCGTGACCTTTTCCCATACATAAAATCAGATTCGGGGAGAGACATATGGAAAAATATTTGGATAAAACCTGTTCCCCCAGAGAGCGGGCAGAGGATCTGCTGTCCAGAATGACCCTGTGTGAAAAGGTGGGACAGCTGACCCAGGGGCTCTATGGCTTTCATATCTATGAGCGTAAGGGAGACGAGATCGTACTTTCGCAGGAGTTCCGGCAGGAGGTGCAGCGATACAGCGGCCTTGGTACTTTGTATGGACTTTATCGTGCAGATCCCTGGTCCGGCAGGGATTTTGAAACGGGTCTGGACGGGATCCTGTCCGTGAAGGCGAGAAACCAGGTGCAGGCCTATGTGCTGGAGCATTCCCGTCTGCGGATCCCTGTTTTGATGAGCACGGAATGCCCCCATGGCCATCAGGCTCTGGACGGCTATCTGCTGCCTGTAAATCTGGCGGCTGGTGCAACCTTTGACCCGGAGCTTTTGCGCAATGCCACGGCGGTGGCAGGCGCACAGCTGAAGGATATGGGGGTTGACCTGGCTCTGGTGTCTGCACTGGACATTCTTCGGGACCCCCGCTGGGGCCGCAGTGAAGAATGCTACGGTGAAGATCCCCTGCTGGCCAGCCGAATGGCACAGGCCGCAGTGGCAGGCATTCAAAGTCAGGGCGTTTTCATGGTGGCGAAACATATGTGCGCCCAGGGTGAGACCACCGGGGGCATCAATGCCAGCGGCGCACGGATCGGCCCCCGGGAGCTGCGGGAGATCCACCTGCCGCCGGTAAAGGCCTGCGTGGAGGCGGGAGTGGGTGGTTTTATGGCGGCCTATAACGAGATTGACGGTGTATACTGCCATGGAAACCACTGGCTTTTGACGCAGCTTCTGCGGCAGGAATACGGCTTTGAGGGCTTTGTCATGTCCGATGGCGTGGCCATTGACCAGCTGGATGCGGTGACCGGGGACCGGATGCAATCCGGCATCCTGGCCCTGGAATCCGGTGTGGACATGGGTCTGTGGGACACGGGCTTTGCCAAACTGGAACAGGCAGTGAAGCTGGGCCTGGTCTCGGAAAAAACCGTAGATCGGGCAGTGCTGCGAATTTTGGAAATCAAATTCCGCAGGGGCCTGTTTGAAGAGCCCTTTGTGCCTGAAAACAACCATTGGCAAAGCTATACGCCCCGGAATTATCCACAGGCAGAAAAGCTGGCGGATGAAAGCGTCGTGCTTCTGAAAAACCAGGGGAATTTGCTGCCTCTGGCGCAGGACAAGCCTCTGCGCCTGTTTTTGACCGGCCCCAATGCAGATGAAATCTACAGCCAGCTGGGCGACTATACGCCCCCTGTCCGCCCGGAGACCGGTATCACAGTGAAACAAGCACTGGAAACCCGGCTGGAGGGCACAGAGGTTGTCCTTACCTATGCCCCCGGCTGCCCGGGCTTTGCAAGGGATGAGGAGATGTTCACAGGGGCTGTGGAAAAATCCGGAGACTGCGATGTGATTGTGGCGGTTCTGGGAGGCACTTCCAGCCGGTTTGCAGGAGGCGAGTTCCTGGACAACGGGGCCCTGAAAACGCAGAATGTAGCCTCCATGGACTGCGGAGAGAATGTGGACGCCATGACATTGGAGCTTCCGGGTCAGCAGCTGGAGCTTTTGCAACAGCTGCATGAAACCGGAAAGCCTGTGATTGCCGTCATCATCGGAGGCAGACCCTATGCCATGGAGCAGATCGAGGCCAATGCGGATGCGATTTTTTACAGCTTCTATCCCGGCATTACGGGAGGCAGGACCATCGCCAGACTTCTTTTCGGCGACATTGCTCCTGCAGGACGACTCCCCGCTTCCCTGCCCGACCATGTGGGACAGCTGCCGGTGTATTACAACCATAAGGACTCCTATCATCCTATGGCCTACTATGATGCCGGGAAGCCTCGCTATTCCTTTGGGGCAGGCATGACCTATACTGATTTTTCCTTCCGGCTGAAGGAGGCCCCCAGGGCAGACCGGCGGGAAGTCCGATTCACGGTCACCAATCGGGGGACACGGAAGGCAAAGACTGTGCCCCAGCTCTATCTCCACAGGACGCAGGGGGTGGTTACCAGCCGGATCCGGAGTCTGTGCGATTTTACCAAGGCAGAGCTGGCGCCCGGCGAGACAAAGGAATTTTGTCTGACGATTTTTCAGGAAGCGCTGACCCAGTGGGATGGTGCCATGAGGCCTGTGGTGCCGCCCGGCAGAATTCAGTGGTTCTTAGGGGATTGTGGAAAAGAATTCCTGGAAGGAGAATTGATGCTGTAAAAAAACACAGGCAGCACATCGACAGCCACACGCCGTCTTTTGCCATATCTGTGGATGAAGACGGCACAGGGGCAGGAGTCGGAACTTCCCTGCTCCGGAGGCTGCTTCTTGCACTGCAATCAGACGGATATCAACAGGTGTCTTTATCGGTGCAAAAGGGAACCTTTGCGGTCAGAATATATTCAAAAGCAGGATTAGAAACCGAAGGGGAATACATTATGATCCTGCACCTGCACGCAGACGGCCTGCCGGACATATAAAACCACACAGGGGCTGTTCTACCAAAAGTAGAACAGCCCCTGTGTTCATTACAGTCAGCAGGGAAGATTTTCTTTCAGAGAAGCCAGAAGCGTTTCTGCTTCTTCATAGGAGCTTCCCTTCACACCCAAATAGAATTTGACCTTGGGCTCGGTGCCGGAGGGCCGGACGCACATCCATGCGTCATTTTCCAGCTCATAATACAGAACATTGGAGTTGGGCAGACCTGTGGGGGTGACGGTGCCGGTGGCCAGATCCAGAATGGTGTCGTTCTGGTAATCCCGGATTTTCAGCACCTTGCAGGGACCTACTTGGCTCAGAGGGTTGGCCCGCAGACCTTCCAGAATGCCGGAGATCTTGGCGGCGCCCTCCTGACCGGGATAGGTGAGGCTTACGGCGTCTTCCCGATAGTAGCCATACTGAGCATACAGGGCCTGCATCTGGTCCCACAGGGTCTTGCCCTGACAGTAGCACCAAGCAGCAACTTCGCACAGGGCCATGACAGCCACAACGGCATCTTTGTCTCTTGCATGGTCGCCTACCAGGCAGCCATAGCTCTCTTCCATGCCGAACTGGAACACATTGCTTCCGGTGGCATCGAACAGACGCATCTGCTCACCGATGAACTTAAAGCCCGTAAGCACATCGATGTACTTCATGCCATAGGACTCGGTGACGGTCTTGACCATGTTGGTGGAGACGATGGTGCTGACGACAGCGCCGTTGGCGGGGAGAATCCCCAGCTCTTTCCGGCGGCGCAGCAGATAGTCGCATACCAGAACGCCGGACATATTGCCGGTGAGGGGGATATAGTCGCCGGTGGTGCGGTCCTTTGCAAAGACGCCCAGCCGATCTGCATCGGGATCGGTGGCCAGCACCAGGTCGGCCCCCTGCTCCTTGGCATAGCCCAGAGCCAGGGTGAAGGCAGCACGGTCCTCGGGGTTGGGACTCTTCACCGTGGGGAAATGCCCATCGGGCTTTTCCTGCTCGGGAACGACAAACACATTTTTGAAGCCCAGCTCCCTGAGCACCCGGCGAACAGGCAGGTTACCGGTGCCGTGCAGAGGGGTATAGACGATTTTGAGGCCGGAAGCCTTGGCAATGGACTCGTGATCCAGCACCAGCGCCTTGATGGTCTGCATATATTTGTCGTCGATTTCCTCACCGATGGTGTGGTACAGCCCGGCAGCCACAGCCTCTTCGTGGGTCATGGTCTTAACGGTGGCATAGTCGGTGACAGCGTTGACTTCGTCCAGGATCTCTTTATCCAGGGGTGCGGTGACCTGAGCACCGTCATCCCAGTAGACCTTGTAGCCGTTGTAGGCGGGAGGATTGTGGGAGGCGGTAATCATAACACCGGCGGTGCATCCCAGCTCTCTGGTGGCAAAGGACAGCATGGGAACGGGACGCAGGGAGTCAAAGCGGTAAGTAGGGATGCCGTTTGCATTGAGGCACAGTGCGGTTTCCTCTGCAAACTCCGGGGACATAATGCGGGAGTCAAAGGAGATGGCTACCCCCTTGGCCTGTGTCCCTTTCTTCAAGATAAAGTTAGCAAGACCCTGGGTGGCTTTGCGGACGGTATAGATGTTCATGCGGTTGCAGCCGGCGCCAAGAATGCCCCGCAGGCCGCCTGTACCGAAGGCCAGGTCACGATAGAACCGGTCTTCGATTTCTTTTGTATCCCCTGCCAGAGCTTTCAGCTCATTTTGCGTTGCCTCATCGAAATAGGGGTTATTGCACCAGTACTCATAGCGTTCTGTAATATTCATATATGGTTCACCTTCGTTTTCATAATATTTTATAGCAAAGCCGCAGGCTTTGACAGCGAAATAAGATCATTCCAGGGACTCCAGCTCCTTGAACACAGGGCGCAGCAGTGTGGAATCCAGCTGAGAGAGAAAGGAAAAGCCCATAAACATCCAGAAGGGCATGGTATAGAGGAAAATGGTGGGAAAATACCAAAGCAAAATAAAGGGGCAGATGTGCAGGGCCACCATGACGATGGTTCTGGGAAACTTGTAGACCATCAGCAGCGCCGCATTGTGAACATGCTCTCTGACGGTGTTGTCATATCGTGCCATCAGCGGAAACAGATAAGACAACATGGCCAGGATCAAGAACAGGAAAATCAGGATTACCACCGCCAAAACGGTGTATAGCGGGCCGTCTACATAGAGCTTTAGAAGAATAAAGTCACAGTAAACGGCGGTGAGAGCAACCGCGGCGCAGAGCCACACAATGGTCCCCTGCTTGAAGTTTTCCTTAAAGGCACTGAAAAAGGTCCGGGTCGTACCGCCGATGTCTCCCAAGACCATATCCTGAGTGCACTTGGAAAGGGCGGTAAAGGAGGCCCCGATGGTCACGATGGGCAGACAGCACAAAAGACACAGAAGGTGGCAGATGACCAGGTCTGCAATTCTGGTCAGGAATTGAAAAACAGGGTTGTCGAGATTAAAGAAATTTTTCATGGGAAAGGTCCTCCTGATGTAGGGTGATCTATTGCTGGCTGCGCCACAGGTCGATCTGTTCCTGCAGGCACTGCTGCAGCTTTTGAATACCGGCTGCCTCCAGCTCCTTGAGAAACATGGGCAGATACACAACAGGGTCCACGGTTCCGGTTAAGAGGGAGCTGTAGTATTTGTCATAGACCCGGCTTACCATGTTGAATTCGTCGGCGCATTTGGAAAAGTCCGGGGTAAAGCCCAATAGGGGGGATTCTTCGGTACGGCTGTTGAACTGACGGTATAAATCCCATTTGTTGCTTTTTTCTCCCACGGCGGTTTTTAGAATAAACCAGTTGCCCTGGGTGTAGGGCACGCCTCGGTAGCGGTCGGAAATGATCTTCACTTGATCGTTGTTGGTCAGGGTGTAGTGGGTACCTTCAATGCCATAGTTGAGAAGGTTGCGGATATCCGGATCTGTGTTGACTGCCATCAGGAAGGTCACACACTCTTTCGGGTGGCGTGTGTTGGAATTGATCACCATGATACCGCCCTGGGTGGATTCGGTGGTCACAATGCTGTCAGAGGCCTGTTGGGCAATGATGGGATAACCGTAGTCTGTAGAATAGCTGGCAGAGGCGTCAGGCCCACCTATGGACAGGCGGAGAAACACCTTTTCGTCCTGGAACCGGGAGAAACTGGACCGAAGAGACGCATCCAGATTGATATAGCCTGCCAAAAAGTAGCGGTGCAGGGTCACCAGATAATCCATGGCATCCTGGGTTTCAAAAACATTGATTACCTTGCAGGAACTGTCGTCGGTGCGCACCATCAGGGGGATGGTGTCGTAGGCCGCGTAGCTGTAACCTTCCAGTGTCAGCAGGTTAATGGGCTGGGAGTCCAGAAACAGAGGAATATAGTCAGGCTCCTTTATGCGGATTTCCTCCAGAAGAGGTTCCAGAGAGCCCAGGGTTTTATACTTGGTGATATCGATGTTGTGTTTTTCCACCAGTTCCTGAGAGAACAGAAAGTGGACCGGGGTGGCCAACTCCTTGTTGGTGGGGATGCCCCAGATTCGGCCGTCCACAGTGATTCCCTTCCAGAATCCCTCATTGACTGCTTTGTAAAGGGATTTGCCGTCAACCTTGAGGTAGTCCGTAAGGTCCAGCCAGGCATGGGATTTTACGCCGTTGACATAATTTTCCGTCCAGGCAAAGGCAACATCAAAATTTTCGCCCGTTCCCAGCAGAGAGTTGAGATGTGCACTATATTCATTCCAGCCGATCTTTTGATAGGTGACGGTAAATCCGTAGCGCTGCAGAAGGATCTCATTCAGGGCCTCATTGACCAAATCCAAATCGGCATCCGGTTCGCCAATGGTATAATAGATCAGATTGACGGCGTTGGATGCCTGAGAGGGTGCAGTGCCTTTGCCGGAAGGGTTGGTACAGCCGGTCAGAAGAACCAGAACAAGAACAAGACTTATGGCGCTTTGCAGGGCTCTTCTTCGCAAGAGGGCTCTCCTCCTTCCTCAGAGACCATAGTTTCCCCTGAGAAATTTCTTAATGTGCTGGGGGAAATATTGTAGTAGCTTTTAAAGTGAACATAGAAGTTATTGAGCTGAGAATATCCCACCATATTGGCGATGACCGAAATTTTTTCCTGGGTATTTTCAATCAGTTTCCTGGCCTCGATCATTCGATAGGCCGTGAGATATTCAGAGAATTTGATGCCGGTATCCTTCAGAAAAATCCGACCGATATATTTGCTGCTCATGTTGAAGATCTCGGCAATATTGGTCAGGGACTGGGAGCTTCTGTAATTGCTCTTCACGATCAGAATGATTTTATTGGTAATTTTGGAGAATTTGCTGTACTCTACCCCGAGCACGGGGTCCAGCTCCTGGGCGGTGTGCAGCTCGGGGATGGTACCGTGCAGGTCTTTAACGATGGTCCGCTCAATAAAGCCCCGCAGCTCCCGGACATTTACAGGCTTCAGCAGATAGTCCCGGGCGGAGGCCTGCATGGAGCGGTGTAGATAATTAAAGTCATCGTAGCCGCTGATCATACAGAAAACGGTCTTCATTCCCATGGAATGCAGGTGCTCTGCAAGCTCATAGCCCCAGTGCCCCTCCCCCAGATTGATGTCTACCAGGGCGATGTGGGGCTGGAAGTCCACAGCCTTGCTGACAGCCTCGGCATAGGAGGTGGCAGTCAGAATACTGGTAATGTTATACTGGGACCAATCCAGCAAATATTTGATGTTTTCACAGATGTCTTTTTCGTCGTCTACAATCAGAAGGCGATACATATCAGCCTTTCACCTCATCTTTTAGCGTTACCTGGATACATACACCAGAAGGTTTATTATTTTTAATGGACATTTCCAAACGGTTTCCATAATATAGGTGCAGCCGTTCGTACACATTGCGCAGGCCCATGCCGCTTCCGGCGGGAGTTTCCTGCGCATCCGCTACAAACAGACTGTTGAGCTGAACGATTTGCTCTTGCGACAGCGCACCGATGTTATCAAAGAACCGGATGCGATAGCCGGAAGAAATCCGTTCGCCGGAGATCACAATGACCTTCAGCTGCTCGTCATTGTGGAAATTGTGCTTGAAAAAATTTTCGACAATGGGCTGCATCCAGATTTTCGGGGTCTGGATATTGCTCAGCTCGTCATCCAAATCACAGTGGTACAAAAGCCGGTCATCATATAAAAAGCACATGAGATCCAGGTACTGATTGGTGATGCTGAGTTCCTGGGACATGGGGATAATCGGCTCGGTTTTCACGATATTACGGTACACCATACCCAGGTCCGCAGTGGCCTGCGCCAAAGTGGGACAGCCTTCCTGAAGGGCCCGCATCCGAATCCGCTCCAGGGTATTATAGAGGAAATGGGGATTGAGCTGGGCGCTGAGCTTCTGCATCTCCGCCTGCTGCTGGCGAATGGTCAGAAGATATTTTTGGTGGATCAGGGTCTCCAGATTGGAGTAGAGGCTGTTTAAGTGATTGGCGATGTCGGCAAATTCATCCTGCCGGTTCCCCACCTCCACAGGGAGGAAGGTTTCGGAGCGGGCGTTGGACATGCTGTAAAGGATGCTTTTGATGAATTTGGAGTCTGCGGAAAACTTTCGGACATAAATGGCCGTAATCAGGAAAAAGGCCAAAACAAAGCCAAAGGAAAACAGGGTAAAGGCGGCAAGCTTGTCTGCCAGATAGGCGGAAGCGGGTGCCACCATCACAACGGAATAGGAATGGCGTTCGGAGTGCTCAACCCGGTACATGGTGCGGCCCTTTGGGCCGTCCACAGTGTTTGTGGAGGGCGTTTTCTGGGCCAGACTGCGAAAATCCATGGATGCATATTGCGGATCGCCCATATAGATCATATGGTCCCCCATGAGGATGCAGGCGCCGGTTCCGTCCCTGGGGCACAAAAGCCCGGACAAAGCGGCAGGCAGATCGATCAGAAATGTCACCTTGCCGATATAGGAAGAGTCTTTGTGGATATCCTTTGTATAGGACAGACTGGAGAAGCAAAGTGCCTCTGCCTTGGCAGGAGACAAAATCCGATACCGGGAATATCCCATGGGGCTGTACTCCATATCCACAATATTGGTATTGCTGAAGTAGACCACATGACGGATCGTATACCCGCTGCTGGCCACCAGCT
>JARIBV010000063.1 GCA_029257335.1 Faecousia sp. | reverse complement strand
AGTCATAAACCTGCACCAGGAACTTGCTGCCATTGGCCTTGGACAAATCAATGGTGTGACGGTTGGTCTGCCCGGGTTTAGTGTCGGCGGCGGAACCGGTGAATGCAATCAGGTTCGTACCGGTGCTGTTCCACAGGCCGATGCCTGCCACATACTGATTATCGCTTGCATCAACAGACAGAGTGTTGTTGATGAGATTCAGAGAAACTTCCTCAATCTTGGGGGCGGTGTTGTCGATGGTCAGGGGGATGGTGAGGGTTGCACCCTTGCCAAGAGCATCCCAGTTTACCTCAGTGCCATTGACATAGTATTCAGGGGCAAGCGTCATGGAAATTTCCAGAACATCGCCTTCAGATGCGTCCTTAGGGATCCAGCGGAAGGGATATTTCTGCATGGATTCCAGCCACAGCTCCATAAACATGATGACACCATAGTAAGGTCCGGTAATGGGACCCACCAGCTCATCACGCATGGTCTTTCCGGTGGTTTTGTTGATTACCTGCAGCCGGCTGGCGCCAACATTACGGATGGGGCTGAATTTCAGAGCATCGATCTTGTCGCCATTGGTGTTGTTAAATGCGTTGCGCTCGGGCTTGTAAACAGGATCGGGGGTGATGGGGTTGCCGCCAAGGAAATAAGTATGGCTGGTATCTCGGGCATATTCGACGGTCAGACTGTTGACTGCATCGCTGCCCATGTAGGGATCCCGAACTTCCTCGCCGGAAACATGAGTCTGTGCCAGGCCAACTTCAAACATGGAGCTGTCTGTCCAGTTGCCGTAGAAGCCCAAGACAGGGATGCTGTGGCAGGTGCCTTCCACGCCTTCACTGTCGGCGATTGCGTCTGCATAGACATAGGCCTGAATGTAAGTGCCGTTTGTAAAAGTAGCATCCAGACGCTCTTTTTCGGATTCGGTCAGAGCCATGGTGACAGAGACTTCCACGGTGCCGTTGGCGGGAACAACCACGGCCTTGTCGGTCAGTTTGGCCAGCATGACATGGACATCGTAAGTATTGACTTTCTGATCGCCGGAGACATCGGCATGATCCAGATGCTCGATAGAGGCTCTGGCACCGGTGACATAGTCCAGAAGGGCCTGGGCATCGGCCTCGTCTACCTTGCCGTTGCCGTCAAAGTCACAGGCACTCAGGCTGTCGGAAGAGCTGATGATGGAGCCATCGGCAGACCACTGCACATCGGCTCTCAGGGGAGTGGTTGCATTGTCCAGATAGGTTGCCATTTTGCTGGTATCATTTGCTTCCTTGGCTTCCTTGCTGGCGAAGGTCTCAAATGTATCCTGGGTAAAGAGATCGGCGGACAGCTTGAAGACCTTCTCTTCGCCGGCCAGGTTATTCAGTTTGAAGGAGAAGGAGTATACACCGTTACGATCGGGGTCATCTCCAAGCTCGACCTTGACCTTGCCGTCGGGCTGACCGTTCACCAGAACATAGGAGTCAGCAGAGGTGGCTGCAAGAATGTTCACCAGGCCTGCACCCTGCTGCATGATGGGGTAGTACCGCCCATTGGCATCCCTCAGAGGATCGGCGGTGGACATCAGCAGACTCTGAACCAGAGCACGGTCGGTGAGGCCTTCCTGAGAAAGGTTTTTCTCCTTGATGTGCTGCTGCAACAGAGCACCGATACCAGCCACCTGAGGAGTAGCCATGGAGGTTCCGGACATAAGCTCATACTGATCGGTTTCAGGAACGGAGCCGTTTACGGAATAGATGTTGCCGCCGGGTGCTGTGATTTCGGGTTTCATGCTCAGGTCTCCGGGAATGCCCCAGGAGGAGAAGACGCTCATGGAGTAGAAATCAGAGTGCTCCATGTTTGCGGTAAGCTCGCTGGATACGGTGACCTTACCGGTGTAGTAGGTAACACCTGCGTCGGTAGTTGCCTCGGTGGAATGCTCCTTAACGATCCGGCCCTTTGCCTGGGTAATCATGACACAGGGAGCTTCGCCAAGGTAGCCCTGCAGGTTCATGGAGATACCGGCCAGCTGATCGTTATAAATTACGGTAGCAACTGCGCCTTTTTTGGCTGCGTTGTCGGCCTTGTCGGCAAAGTTGGTTTCGCCTCTGGAAACAAAAACGATCTTTCCGGAGACATCAATGCCTTCGTAATCTTCTTCCTTGCCATAGCTCTCAAGGAATACATAATCATATTCAATGCCCTCTTTGTTGGGGTCCAGAGAAGCCAGGGGCTTGTTGTTGGTACCGGTGCCTTCGCTATAGCCAAAACGCTGGTCATCTACACGAAGGCTGGCACCTACGGAACCGTCGTTGTTGACGGAAGCCACTGCCAGGGAATTGGCGTAGGTTGCAGGAGAACCTGCGGTCTGGAAGTTTACATCTTCCACATACAAATTGGGGGCAGCGCCTGCGGCATGTTCGGCCCAGTAGCCTGCATTACCGGCAGCCATGGTGACTACCACATCAGTCTGTGCCAGATAGTCCAGCAGCTCCTGGTATTGATCGAACGTAGTAAATCCGGGAGAAGAACTGCCAAGGGACAGGTTTACGGTATCACAGCCCAGAACGATGGCATCTTCAATGGCAGCCATGTAGTCACTGGGATAAGCGCCGCCATTTTTGCCGAAGACCTTCATGGTGACGATCTGGGCATCGGGAGCGTTTCCAAGGGTGCCGACAGCATCGGCAGCGGATACAAACTCATCGCCTTTTTTGATATAGCGGTTTGCTGCTGCAATACCGGCAACATGGGAGCCGTGCTCAGATGCGCTGTCATTGTCATGTGTGACATCAAAATCTACATCGATATAGTTGAATGCGAAGGGGGACTTGACGTTCACATACAGCTTGTCGGCAGTTGCATCAGGTGCACGCTTTGCCACATTCAGCTGAGGCAGCTTCTCGGCAATTTCGTCAACACTCAGCAGGTGGATATGGGCCAGGTAATCTTCATAGCTCATATCGGCCAGCTTTGCATTTTCCTGCAGAGCATATTCCAGAGCCTGAGGATTAAAGGACTGATGGTCTGTATCCAAACCGGTGTCAACGATTGCAATCCGGGTGCCGCCGCCGGTATAGCCGGATTCCCAAACCTGGGAAGCGCCGGTCATGTTTGCGGAAACCACCATGTTGGGCTTGTCGGCGGCGCTGCTGGTTGTTTCCTGAGGCTCATAACGGGGCTCAAGAACCACTTCGCTGACACCGGGGACATTGGCGATTTCATCAACCTGACCGTATTCCACATTGGCAGAAATCATGTTTGCTGCCAATGTCAAGTTCCAGCATACATCCAGATCTTCTCCGATGGTATCTTCGATCTGTGCTGTGACAGCGGCCTGCTGATTGTACAGATTGGTCCGCCATGCCATAGCGTCCTTGTTTTCAGCGATGCTTGGCGTAGAGAAACCGGCTTCCAGAGTGGGTTTCTGGTCCAAAAC
Source organism: Faecousia sp. (assembly GCA_029257335.1). Taxonomy (GTDB): domain Bacteria; phylum Bacillota; class Clostridia; order Oscillospirales; family Oscillospiraceae; genus Faecousia. The sequence goes on along the minus strand of JARIBV010000063.1, from coordinate 31,389 downwards.
AATAGAAACACGGACGATTTCGTCATCGGCATACTGTGCCTGTTTTGCTTCCTCCTCCACACTTTCATTTTGTGGCTGGATCGGCGTGGAAACAGCGCTATTGTCAACTTGGGTAAGGGTGAGACCGTCTGAATTTGTAGCGTTGATGGGAACCTGGTATGCCAATACCATGGCTAAAACCAGCATCCACGAAATGACGCGTCTCAGGGGATTGCTTGCTTTCATAGCAAACTCCTTCTTTCTTCTTTCATTTATTTATACGACACCGTTTTGAGACGGTGTGATATACCACTTGAACATACCGGTAAGGGCCTGCCGGCAGACTGCAAACGAGAGGGAAAGAACTTCGGAAAGGGCAGCCGACGATTGTAAAAAGTTATAAAATATAATGTATATTCGTTCTAAATATACGAGAAGAACGAAAAAATTTAGCGAATCATTCAGATGCTTGTGTCTGTAGATTGCTAGCTAAATCAGAAAAGACAAAATATATTTCCGGCCCCATGTTTGGCGGCTGCCGGAAACGCATTTGAATGTATGCTAAGAATTAAAATCCTCCACAGTTGGATCGGAAAATGCGGAACAACCATGCAGCACTTCAATGATAGTTAGTCCTAACTAATCAAAATGTACCACAAAACATGAGGGAAGTCAATATCTTTTTCGCTTTTTTTGCATATTTTTTAAGGAAAGAACATCGGCATCATTGCTGTTATAGACTTATCGTAAAACAATAAAAAATAATTGACAAACAATACACAACGAGGTATACTCTTTATATCTCATCTTGGAAAGGGGAAATCATAATGAAGCAAAAAGCATTCGCCCGATGGTTGAAGTGGATTCTCTTAGGAATGGCCCTGTGCGGTATTATGGTGTATGGGGTGGCGTTTCCTGCACTGGGTAGACAGATTGCGGACTTTGAAGAAGGAGCGTATGACCACTGCTTCTGGCCCTGGCTCATTTTTATCTGGTGCAGCGGCATTCCCTGTTATGTGATCCTGGCACTTTGCTGGAAAATTGCAGGTAATATTGGAAATCAAAAGGCTTTTTCCTCAGACAATGCACGGCTGTTTCGTAATATCTCCCGCCTGGCTGCCGGAGACAGTGTGTTTTTCTTTCTGGGAAACATTGTCTACTGCTTTGTTGGGTATAGTCACCCCGGTATTGTGATCTGCTCTGTGTTTCCTGTATTTGCGGGGGTTGCGATTTCCGTTGGTACCGCAGGACTTTCCCAACTGGTACAGGAGGCGGCGGAGCTTCAGCAGCAGAGTGACCTGACCATCTGAGGAGGTGCATTATGGAGGATGAAATTATCGTCAACATTGATGTGATGCTGGCCAAACGAAAGATGAGCGTCACAGAGCTTTCAGAACGAATTGGAATTACCATTGCAAATGTCTCTATTTTGAAAAACGGGAAAGCAAAGGCCATTAAGTTCAGCACACTGGCAAAGCTGTGCAAAGCGCTGAACTGCCAGCCGGGAGATCTTCTGGAATACCGGAAGGGGGATGGGGACGGTGAAGAATCGCTGTAGAGTTGCAGTTCTTAGCTTGGTTGTGGTCTTGCTGGTCTGCGGGTGCGGTTCTTTGGGAAGAAAAGCACGGCTCACCGCGCTGCTGAATATCGATGTGTTCCAAAGCGCAGAGCTGTGCAGCTATGACAGTCATGGAGGATTCCATGGGGATGGGGTCTTATGCTACGGCCTGCAATTCCCGGACCATGGGGCTGTCAAAGAAATAGAGGAGAATCCCCATTGGAAACCACTGCCGTTAGAAAGGGAAATGGAGCAGCTTTTGTATGGAATGAAAGATGATACCCAGGAAAACACACTGCTTCCTGCAATATCCAACGGATATTATTTCTTTTATGACCGACACGCAGAAAGCAAAGATCCCTATGATGATACGGATGTTTTCCAGCGACACTCTTTTAATATGACAGTTGCGATTTATGATACGGACAGTGATACACTTTATTATATAGAGCTGGATACCTAGTGGATGGCGCAGAGAAGATGGATGCCTTTCTTCTCTGCGCCATTGTATTTGAAAATTGTTATTGACATATGCCGAAAACGGAGTATAATGAAGATAGTAAATGGCATATGCCGGAATAAATAGGAGGTGTTGCCCGTGCCAAGGCCGAGAAAGTGCAGAAAGGTTTGCTGTTTGCCGGAAAACAGAGTATTTCTCCCCAGCAGTGGCTGCCGGGAGAATCCTGTGATCCTGACAGTGGATGAATACGAAACCATTCGCCTGATTGATAAGATGAACTTTTCCCAGGAGGAATGCGGCAAATACATGGATATTGCCAGAACAACGGTCCAGCAGGTTTATACCTCAGCCAGACAAAAGCTGGCAGAGGCGCTGGTAGCCGGACGCCCCTTGAAAATTGAGGGAGGAGAATATCGGCTGTGCAGCGGGCAGGAGGCCTATTGTAATTGCGGCGGATGCAAGCGGCATAGATTGGACGGGACACAAGGAGGTCGTGTTATGAAAATCGCAATTCCGTTGGATGACACCCGGAAGGAAGTCTGCGTATCCTTTGGCAGAGCGCCTTATTTCCTGTTTGCCCAGGAAGAACAGGTGGAAATTCTGAAAAATCCCGCAGCTTCCTCAGAGGGAGGCGCAGGCCTTCAGGCGGCTCAGTTTGTAGTAGATCAGGGGGCTGACGCTTTGGTGACAGTGCGTTGCGGCGAAAATGCTGCGGAAGTTTTGAAAGAAGCAGAGATTTCGATTTACAAAAGCCGGGGAAACGATGCCAATGAAAATCTGAAGGCCTGTAGAGAAGGAAAGCTGGAGACTTTGACCCACTTCCATGCAGGATATCACGGAATCAGATGAAGGTAGCGGTACTAAGCGGAAAGGGCGGCGCCGGAAAGACCATGGTGGCTGCAAACCTGGCGGCAGCGGCCAAGAGGGCAACCTACATCGACTGCGATGTGGAGGAACCAAACGGTCGGCTGTTTCTTCCCCCCAACGGTGTTCAGACTGAGGAGGTCCACACCTTTCTGCCTGCTTTCGATAAAGAGAAATGTACAGGCTGCAAAACCTGTGTCAAACTCTGCCGGTTTCACGCTCTTATCTATATTAAGGAGAAGCCAAAGGTTTTTTCGGAGGTCTGTCACAGCTGCGGATTGTGTGAAATGGCCTGTCCTCAGAAGGCCATTTCCCTGGCGGCAAAGACGGTGGGAATTGTGGAATCTGGCAGGTTTGATTCCGTCATCGTTCATACAGGAATTCTGAATCCCGGAGAGGCATCCGGAATTCCCGTGATTCGGGCAGCAATGGAACAGGCAGGGGAGGGCCTGACCATCATTGACGGACCGCCCGGCAGCGCCTGCTCTGTTATGGAATGTGTGTCTCATGCAGATGTCTGCCTTTTGGTGGCAGAAGCGACGGCATTTGGATTTCATAATTTCACCATGGTTCATGAGCTGGCGTCCCTCCTGGGAAAGCCGTGCTATGTGGTCATCAACAAAGAGGATTCCCCCTATGAGCCATTGGAAGCCTACTGCAAGGAGAAAAATCTTCCGGTGGTCCTGCGGATTCCGTTCCGAAAGGAATTTGCCAAGCTGACCGCAGAAGGAAAGCTTCTTTGCAGAGAGAGCCCGGAAGGAAGCGCATTGTTCTCTCGGCTTCTTCATAAGCTTGGAGGTGACTTGCGTTGAAAAAGCTATTGATTTTGAGTGGTAAGGGCGGAACCGGAAAAACCACCACAGCAGCAGCCTTCTTGCGCTTCTCCAGAACCTTGGCGGCAGCGGACTGTGATGTGGATGCTCCCAATCTGCACATGGTGATGGATCTGAAGGGGAAACCGGAAGAAACCGTTTTCATTGGCTCTGAAAAGGCACTGATCCATGAGGAGCAGTGTGTTCAGTGCGGAAAATGCCAGGAAATGTGCCGATTTGATGCCATTGAGCAGACGGATCGTGGGTACCGGGTGCGAGAATACGCCTGTGAAGGCTGCGGTGTTTGCAGCTATGTATGCCCAAATGAAGCTGTAACCATGGAGCCGGATGCAGCGGGAAATCAGTACCTCTACCAAGGAGACGGTGTGTTTTCTACCGCCAAACTGAAAATGGGGCGAGGGAACTCCGGTAAGCTGGTCTCTGCTGTCAAGCTTCAGATGCTGAAACATGCCCCACAGACGCCGGTTGCAATTATTGATGGTTCTCCGGGGATCGGCTGCCCCGTGATTGCCTCTGTCAGCGGTGTAGATCTGGTGCTGGTGGTGGCAGAGCCAAGTCTGTCAGGTCTCAGTGATCTGAAAAGATTGGTAAAAACAGCGGAGACATTCCAGACAAAACTGGCAGTCTGCGTCAATAAATGGGATGTCAGCCCCAGACATACAGAGGAAATAGAAGCTTTTTGTCAGAACAGGAACCTGCCGTTTTTGGGAAAAATCCCTTATGACAAAGCTGCCTCTGCGGCCATCAATCAGGGCAGAAGCCTTGCAGATGTGGAATGTCCCGCAAGAACTGCCCTTTTAGAAATTTATAAAAAAACGAGCATATTGCTCGAGTAAAAGGAGATAATATTATGAAAATCGTTGTTGCTGCTATGGGTACTACTGTTGCAGGCCACTTTGGCCACTGCGAAAACTTCATTTTCTTTGACACTGCCGACGGTGCGATCACTTCTGTGGAGACCGTCCCCAATCCCGGCCATCGTCCCGGCTTCCTGCCGAATTTCCTGGCAGACCGTGGTGCCAAGGTGATTATTTCCGGTGGTATGGGCGGCGGCGCCGTGGAAATCTTCAATGAGCGAGATGTGGAAGTCATCATCGGCATCCAGGGAGATGCCCGGGAGGCTGTGGAGCGCTACCTGAAGGGAGAGTTAGTCTCTACCGGCTCGATCTGCCACGAGCATGAGCATGCCGATGAGTGCGGCAATCACTAATTTTGGTGATAAAATCACAGAAGAAAAAATCTTTTAGTGGTATTATAAACCCACAAACTACCGAGGCAAGATGCACGGAAGAAAAGATATGGAGGTACACTTTATGAAATATGTATGTGATGTCTGTGGCTGGATCTATGATGAGGAAGAGGGCTATCCCGAGGGCGACATTGCTCCCGGCACCAAGTTTGAGGATCTGCCTGATGATTTTGAGTGCCCTCTGTGCTCTGTGGGCAAGGATCAGTTCAGCCAGGAATAAGAAATCAATGAAAACGGGTCGCTTGCAGGAATTGCAGGCGACCCGTTTCAAATACAAACAGCCACAGGACAAAGGTTCAGTGGCTGTCAGTGGCTGTTTGTTTTGTCATTGTGAAGAACAAATGTGAAGTTTCAGACAAAGGTACCCCAGGGCCCCTGAGAGAGACCCTGGGGGTTCATGATTATATCAGCGTGAAACCGTTTTCGTCCACATCCACAGTCACAGTCTGTCCGGGCAGAATGGAGCCTGCCAGAATCTGCTTGGCAAGCAAAGTTTCCACGGTGTGCTGGACATACCGGCGCAGGGGGCGGGCACCATACTGGGGATCATAGGCAGCTTCAATGATCTCGTCTTTGGCTTTCTGTGTAAGAACACAGGTGATTTCCTGTTCTTCCAGACGGCGGTTGAGCTTATTGATCTGAAGATCAATAATAGAGGTTACATCGGCCTTGCTCAGAGGCTTATAGAATACCGTTTCGTCCAGACGATTCAGAAACTCAGGACGGAAGGACTGCCGCAACAGGGCCATAACTTGCTGGCGGGCCTCGTTGGAAATGCTGCCGTCAGGGCCGATGCCATCCAGAAGATACTGAGAGCCCAGGTTGGAGGTAAGGATGATAATGGTATTTTTAAAGTCCACGGTCCGGCCCTGAGAATCGGTAATTCTGCCGTCATCCAGGACCTGCAACAGAATGTTGAACACATCAGGATGGGCCTTTTCCACTTCGTCAAAGAGTACCACACAATAGGGCTTGCGACGGACGGCCTCAGTCAGCTGACCGCCTTCTTCGTATCCCACATATCCGGGAGGCGCTCCGATCAGCCGGGAGACAGCGAATTTCTCCATATATTCGGACATATCGATCCGAACCAGATTGTTTTCGTCATCAAACAGAGACTCTGCCAGACTCTTGGCCAGTTCGGTTTTGCCCACACCGGTGGGACCAAGGAAGAGGAAGGAGCCAATGGGACGATTAGGGTCCTGAATTCCTGCACGACTGCGCTGGATGGCTTCCGTTACAGCCTGTACGGCTTCATCCTGACCGATCACACGCTTATGCAGGGTTTCGTCCAGCTTCAGCAGCTTTTCCCGCTCCCCTTGCACCAGGCGAGATACAGGGATTCCGGTCCAGCGTTCCACGATTCGGGCAATTTCTTCTTCAGTCACCTTGTCCCGAAGCATACTGTTTTCTTTGGCGTTCTGAGCAATCTGCTCTTCGGCCTCCAACTGGCGGCGAGCCTCCGGCAGACGGCCATATTTCAGCTCTGCCGCTTTTTCAAGATCATAGCTTTGCTCAGCGGCTTCAATCTGACGGTTCAGTTCTTCGATTTGCTCACGCAGCTGCTGCACGCGCCCGATTGCATTTTTTTCATTCTCCCACTGGGCTTTTCTGGACTTGAACTGCTCCCGCTCCTCTGCAAGATCTTTTTGCAGCTCGGCCAGCCGGGCCTGGGATCTGGGGTCATCTTCCTTCTTGAGGGCGGCTTCTTCAATCTCCATCTGGATGATCTTTCGGGAAACCACATCAAGCTCCGTGGGCATGGAGTCCATTTCCGTCCGAATCAGTGCGCAGGCCTCATCAACAAGGTCGATGGCCTTATCCGGGAGGAATCGGTCGGAGATATAGCGGTTGGAAAGCGTGGCGGCGGAGATAATAGCATTGTCGGCAATTTTAACGCCGTGATATACTTCATAGCGCTCTTTGAGACCACGGAGAATGGCGATGGTGTCTTCCACAGTCGGTTCGTTTACCATGACGGGCTGGAACCGCCGTTCCAGAGCAGGGTCCTTTTCGATATACTGCCGGTATTCGTCCAGAGTGGTGGCGCCAATACAGTGAAGCTCGCCTCTGGCCAGCATGGGCTTGAGCAGGTTGCCGGCGTCCATGGCTCCGTCGGTTTTACCGGCGCCTACAATGGTGTGAAGCTCATCAATGAAAAGAAGAATTCTTCCTTCGGATTTGCGGACTTCTTCCAGAACGGCTTTCAGTCGTTCTTCAAATTCGCCCCGGTATTTTGCACCGGCAATGAGGGCACCCATATCCAGAGAGAAGATGGTCTTGTCCTGAAGGTTCCGCGGCACATCTCCCCGCACAATTCTCTGCGCAAGACCTTCTGCTATGGCGGTTTTACCTACACCGGGCTCGCCAATCAAAACGGGATTGTTTTTGGTTTTTCGGCTGAGAATGCGGATGACGTTTCGGATTTCTTCGTCTCTGCCGATGACGGGGTCCATTTTCTGCTCTTTTGCCCGGCGGACCAGATCGGTACCGTATTTTTCCAGCGCTTCATAGGTTTCCTCCGGACTGTCAGTGGTGACACGCTGAGAACCCCGTACAGCTTGCAGGGCCTGAAGACAGCCTTCCTTGGTAATCCGGTAGGTCTGGAACAGGGCCTTCATGCTGCCTTCTGCCTCTTCTACCAAGGCAAGAAGCAGATGCTCCACGGAGGTATAGGAGTCCTTCATGCTTTGGGCCAGATGCTCGGCCTGGGTAAAGACATTGTCAACGCCCTGGCTGATATAGAATTTGTCAGCCTCCCGGCTGCCGGTGACCCGGGGCAGTTTTTGCAGCTCCTGTCTGGCCGCTGCCTCCAGACTTTCCGTAGTGATGCCCATTTTCTTTAGCAGCTGAGGTGCGAGACCGCCTTCCTGGGTCAGAAGAGCCAGCAGCAGGTGCACCTGCTCCATTTGCTGATGATTATTTTCTCTGGCGATGGACTGGGCGCTTTGCACCGCCTCCAGAGACTTCCTTGTATACTGATTGAAGTTCATAACAGATACTCCTTCCGAATCCCCAATGTTTGGGGTATGGTTTTAGCACTCTATGGATGAGAGTGCTAATTCTTTTAAGTTAACTATACCGCTTTTTTCTCTAATGTCAAGATGGGAAATTGAAAATTAACTGTGAACAATGTAGGTTTGCAAAATGGGGAAGATTGTGGTAGTATATAAGAAAATTTTGATGAAGGAATGAGTAGACCATGGAGTTTTGGAGCCATAGTCCGGAAGAAACAGAGGCGTTGGGTGCGGCTCTGGCCCGTGTTTTGGAGCCGGGGCAGGTTGTTGCCTTTCGGGGGGATCTGGGAGCGGGAAAAACCGCCTTCACAAGAGGTATTGCCAGAGGCCTTGGAATTAAGGACCCGGTCACCAGCCCTACCTATACCATTGTAAATGAGTATCTGGGAGGTAGGATGCCCCTGTTTCATTTTGATATGTATCGCCTGCACAGCGCCGAGGATCTGTTTGATATTGGCTGGGATGACTATTTGGAGCGTGGCGGTGTCTGTGTGGTAGAGTGGAGCGAAAATGTGACGGATGCCATGGAGAATGCTATTTTCATTACGATAGAAAAGTTTTCTCGGGAAGAGGAACGAAAAATAACCATAGAGGGGGCAGCACTGCATGAGAATCTTAGCATTTGAAACCACAGCCAAGGCAGCTTCTGTGGCTCTGCTGGAAGATGGGACGCTTCTGGCTGAGAACTACCAAAATACCGGACTGACTCACAGCCGCACCATTTTAGACATGGCAGAAGGGATGCTCCGAACCTGTGAGATGACGGTGAAGCAGATCGATGCGGTGGCAGTTGCCGGAGGACCCGGCAGCTTCACCGGGGTGCGTATTGGCGTAGCTGCGGCCAAGGGGTTGGCCTGGGGAGCGGAGCTGCCTCTCTACGGTGTATCAACTCTGGAATCTATGGCCTTGAATTTGGGCGAATTTCATGGTATTATTTGTCCAGCTATGGATGCCAGGCGACGCCAGGTATATAATGCACTTTTCCAGGCGGAGAATGGCACACTCACAAGACTGCGCCCAGATCGGGCCATCAGTCTCCAGGAATTGGAAGAGGACCTGAATCATTGGCAGCTGCCTGTGATTTTTGTTGGTGATGGTGCCGTTTTGTGTTATAATACCTTTGGAAAGAACGATGCACGGTTCCGTCTGGCACCGGAGCATCGGCGTCATCAGCATGCGGCAGGCGTAGCCCTTGCGGCAATGGAAGCCATTCGTCGGGGAGAATCCGGTGATGCAGCTTCCATGGTGCCAAACTATCTCCGTCTCAGTCAGGCGGAGAGAGAACGTCAGGAAAGACTTCAAATGGAAGATAGAAAGGAAATAAATTGTAATGGGTAATTTACACGTATTGGATCATCCCCTCATTCAGCATAAGCTGTCACTTCTTCGGAATAAGAATACTCCCGTAAAGGAGTTCCGTGAACTGGTGGGAGAAATCTCTGCACTCATGTGCTATGAGGCAACCCGGAACCTTCCTATGAAGGAAATCGAAGTGGAAACCCCTGTGGCAGTTGCAAAGGCAAAGGTCCTGGCTGGTAAGAAGCTGGCCATTGTTCCCATCCTCCGTGCAGGTGTGGGCATGGTAGATGCCATGGTGGATTTGATCCCCTCTGCCAAGATTGGCCATATCGGTCTGTTCCGCGACCCCGAAACCCATGAGCCTGTGAAGTATTACTGCAAGATGCCCAACGATGTAGCAGAGCGCAATGTATTTATCGTAGACCCCATGCTGGCCACCGGCGGCAGCGCCATTGCAGCCATTTCCTTTGTGAAGGAATACGGCGTGAAGAACATCACCCTCATGGACATCATTGCGGCTCCCGAAGGCGTGGAGGCTGTTCGCAAGGCCCATCCCGATGTAGACATCTTTGTTGCCTCCGTGGATGAGAAGCTCAATGAGCATGCCTACATTGTTCCCGGCCTGGGAGATGCCGGCGACCGCATTTTTGGCACCAAATAAACAGCCCCCATTCCGGATGATTGGGATGCTTTCATAAGAGATCTGCCGAAAGGGTGTGCATGGATAATGCGCACCCTTTCGCAATTACAGGTTGACAGGAGCCGGGGAATCTGGTATCCTGAACATTGTGTGAAAAGTGCAAAATTTGCTGGATTTTGGCAGGAACACTGTTTTTGCCGGGGTGAAGTGTAGTAAGAGACGCGAATTTTGCAAACTGATAATATTATTTATAACGCATAAAAGAGGAATCACATTATGACTGAATTGTTGGAATTGTATCAGGAGCTGGGAATTTCCCCTGCTGTTCATGCTTATGGAGAAGCAACATTAGAGAAGCTGAAGGAACGCTTTGACGCCATCGACAAGATTGCGGAGTACAATCAGGCCAAGGTGATTAAGGCCATGCAGCGCAACCGTGTGTCTGCCGCATGCTTTGCAGCCACCACCGGCTACGGCTATGACGATGTGGGCCGTGACACGTTGGAGCGCGTGTATGCGGATGTGTTCCATACAGAAGCTGCTTTGGTGCGGCCGCAGATCACTTGCGGCACCCATGCCCTGACGGTTGCGTTGGCTGCCAATCTTCTGCCCGGCGATGAGCTGCTATCTCCTGTGGGCGCTCCCTATGACACCTTGCAGGAGGTCATTGGCATTCGGGAGAGTCCTTGTTCTCTCAAGGAGTACGGTGTCAGCTATCGTCAGGTAAACTTGCTTCCGGACGGAACCTTTGACTATGAGAAGATTCGGCAGGCTATCAACGAGAAAACCAAGGTTGTGACCATTCAGCGTTCCAAGGGATATGATACCCGTCCCACATTCTCTGTCGGGCAAATCGGGGAGCTGATCGCTTTCGTGAAATCCGTGAAACCCGATGTGATCTGCATGGTGGACAACTGCTACGGTGAATTTGTGGAAACCATCGAGCCTTCTGATGTGGGAGCGGATATGATTGTGGGTTCACTCATCAAGAACCCCGGCGGCGGTTTGGCACCAATTGGCGGCTATATCTGCGGTACGGAGGCCTGTGTCACACGGTGTGCATTCCGACTGTCTGCTCCCGGCCTGGGTCAGGAAGTTGGTGCCAATCTGGGCATTATGCCAGCCTTTTATCAGGGCCTGTTTCTGGCTCCGACTGTGGTTGCAGGTGCTGAGAAGGGGGCTGTATTTGCGGCAAACCTCTATGAGCCCCTGGGCTATCACTGCGTTCCCAACGCCGCAGAGAGCCGCCATGATATCATTCAGGCGGTGGAGCTGGGCAGCGAAGAGGCTATGGTCGCTTTCTGTGCCGGCATTCAGGCTGCGGCTCCGGTGGACAGCTTTGCTGCCCCCATGCCTTGGGATATGCCGGGATATGACAGCAAGGTCATTATGGCAGCCGGTGCATTCGTGCAGGGCTCTTCCATAGAGCTGTCCGCCGATGGTCCCATCCGTGCGCCCTACGCGGTCTACTTCCAGGGCGGACTGACCTGGTATCATGCAAAATTGGGGATCCTGATGAGCCTGCAAAAACTCTGTGATGCAGGAATTGTAAAACTGTAATAGGATGAATGGACGCATTGCGAAGCGAATTGGTTTCGGTGCGTCCATTTTTTATCACTTTTTTACTCCTGTCTGCATACACTAATTTTCAGAAAGGGGAGATTTCTATGAGTGCCATTGCTGGAGTGTTTGGACATGGATCCAAACTGCAAACAGTAGACGCTATGCTGAAAACCATGAATCGGCGTGGACCGGATCAAAGCGGGGTGGAGGAGCTGGAAGATGGGGTGCTTCTCCATACCAGACTGGCGGTGATTGCCCCCAATGGCGGAAGGCAGCCCATGAAACTTTTGTGGCGGGACATACACTACGACCTGGTATACGATGGGGAACTCTACAATGCCAAGGAACTGCGCCGTGAATTGGAATGTCTTGGGCACCGCTTTTTAGATCACTCGGATACAGAGGTGTTGCTTCACAGCTATGCGCAGTGGGGAGCGGGCTGTTTGGAACGGCTCAATGGTATATTTGCATTTGCCGCCTGGGAAGAGGAGTCTAAACAGCTGTTTATGGCTCGGGATCGAATCGGAGTAAAGCCGCTGTTTTATTCTCAAAGAGGGGAGTGCTTCCTCTTTGCCTCAGAAATAAAAACACTGTTGGCCAGCGGGCTGGTGCCGCCCAGAGTAGATGCCAGGGGCGTTGGAGAAATCATGCTTTTGGGGCCGGGGCGTACACCTGGCTGCGGTGTGTTCCAGAATGTTGAAGAATTGAAACCGGGACATTTTGCAACATACCGGCAAGGAATTCTGCAAATCCAACAATATTGGAGATTGGAAGACCGGGAAAATTCGGAATCTATGGAGCAAGTGCGGGAACATGTACGGGAACTGGTCATGGATGCAATCCAGCGCCAGCTTGTTTCCGATGTGCCCATAGGCACATTCCTGTCCGGCGGGCTGGATTCCAGCTTGATTTCTGCCATAGCGGCAAAGGAGCGGGGCGGCGATCTCAAGACCTTTTCGGTGGACTATCGGGACAACGACCGGTTTTTTACACCGGGGAAATTTCAGCCAAACAGCGATTCTTATTATATTTCCAAGATGGTGGAGTATCTGGGAACAGACCACCACCGGGTAGTCCTGGACACAGAAGAGCTTGCCGAAGCGCTGGATCTGGCAGTAGAGGCCAGAGATCTGCCGGGTATGGCAGATGTGGATGCCTCGCTGCTGCTCCTGTGCCGGAAGGTCAGAGACCATGCCACTGTAGTACTGTCTGGAGAATGCGCAGATGAGATCTTCGGTGGCTATCCCTGGTATCGGGATCCCGAGGTGCGAAGCAAAGCAGGATTTCCATGGGCGCAGTCTACAGCATGGCGCAGCGCATTGCTGAAAAAAGAGTATCGGGCTGCTTTGGAGCCAGAGTCCTTTGTCCGGTCCCGCTATGAACAGACCTGTGCCAAGAGTCATATTCTTCCCGGACAAACTGCGGAGGAACATCGGATGAAGGAAATGGTCAACCTGAATTTTCAGTGGTTTATGCAGACACTTTCGGAGCGGAATGACCGAATGAGCATGTACTCCGGGCTTGAAGTGCGTGTACCGTACTGTGACTATCGGATTGCAGAATACCTGTATACGGTCCCATGGAAATATAAAGACTGGCAGGGGAGAGAAAAGGGACTTCTCAGAAGTGCCATGGAAGGCTGGCTCCCTGAAGAGGTCCTATGGAGGAAAAAGAGTCCGTATCCCAAGACCCACAATCCTGCATACGGAAAAGTGGTGGCCAGGCGCCTGGAAGCACTGCTGGCACAATCGGACGCCCCAATCTTCCGGATGGTTGACCGGGAAGCGCTTGGTCTGCTTTTGACGCAACAGCATCAATGGCCCTGGTACGGGCAGCTCATGGCAGGCCCTCAGACCATCGCCTATATGCTTCAGGTAAACCACTGGCTGGAGCATTACAGAATCGAGCTTGTATAGTTTTTACTTGCATGTTGGAGAAAAGGCGGTATAATAGAGATAAATCATAGCTCGAGGTGAACACTATGACCAGAACAGAAGAATTTCTGGACCTATATAAGCAGCTGGAGCAGACCGCCGCAATCCAATACGGGTGGGAGGAAGATGGGAAAGTGGTGTACCGCCTGGAACGAAGCCCACAGTTCAGCGAGATTCGCTCCGAGCTGCGCTACTGCCGGGAGGTACGCAATCTGCTGCAGCATAACTGCCTGATTGAAGGCAGCTATGCGGTGGAGCCCAGCACCAACATGCTGGAGCTGCTTCGCAGGGTCCTGCGGCAGGTGGAGGAGCCGGTTTTGTGCCGGGATGTGTGTACCCCCATCGATCAGGTGTATGCCAGACATTTGGGAGATCCTGTGGCAGACACCATGATAACCATGGATCGTCGGGGAATGTCCCATGTCCCCATTTTGGAAAATGGCCGCGTAGTGGGCATTTTCAGCGAAAGCACGGTGTTTGCTTATCTGGTGCGAGAGCGGGTGAACCACCTGCAGGAGGGGCTGAGGTTTGAATCCATGCTGCAATATCTGGATGCCCCTACCAGGCGCTCCGAGGTCTATCGCTATCTTTCTGTGGATGCAACACTGGCTGAGGCAGAGGCCATTTTTGAAGGAAGCTTTCAGCACGGAAAACGGGTAAGCATGTTCCTTCTGACTGCCCATGGAAATCGAAAAGAAAAACTGCTGGGAATTCTGACTCCTTACGATATTTTGGGGAATTGAGCGGTATTTGCGTACCTGACCGTAATCGGGAAATCATGGGGATACAGGCAGCGATTACCTGTTTTTTCAGTTTTCACACTGTGGTAATTGACATTCTTGCGCTTCGGTGGTACTATTATATATAGAATTTCAAGGAGTGTAACCTTCATGCAGAACTGGAAAAAAGAAGTTTTCAGCATCCCCAATCTATTAAGTATGTTCCGATTGCTGTTGATTCCCGTGTATACCACATTGTTCCTTCGTGCACAGACAAAAACAGACTACTGGATGGCAGCCGGTATATTGGCACTTTCCACCTTTACGGATTTGATTGACGGTAAGATTGCCCGCCGGTTCAATATGATTACGCGGGTGGGCATCGTCCTGGATCCGATTGCGGATAAGGCGACCCAGTGCACCTTGCTGCTGTGCCTGTCCAGCCGGCACAGCAATCTCTGGTATGTGTTTGGCCTGTTTGTTGTGAAAGAGACATTTATGCTGGTCATGGGCCTCATCAACTTGCGCAAGCATAAAATGCTGAATGGTGCACTGTTCAGCGGAAAGGTCTGCACCGCCATTTTGTTCGTCAGTATGATTATTCTGGTGTTGTTCCCGGATATTACCCCCGGCGCAGTGGATGTTTTGGTGTGCATCTGTATGATTGCGCTGTTGGTGGCCTTTGCAGACTACATCAATGCCTATTTCGGAAAAAACAAAAAGGTCAGAGATCTGTAAAAGTGCTGAAACTGAATATCTGCGTGTAAGAAGGCGGCGTGACGGTGTAAGATGTCACGCCGTTTTTGCGTCCTTTGAATATAACAGGCATAATTCAGAGAATCTGAAGCCGGAACGCCTACGGCTGGGGATTCGATTTTTTATACTTGACAGCGTAACATAGTTATGTTACAATCCGAGCATAACAATGTTAAGGGGGCGCAGGATGGAGGACTTGATCTCAAAGCGGGAGGTTCTTGAGAAATACGGGATTTCCTATGGAGCCTTGTATCGATGGAAACGGCTTGGTCTGATTCCGGAAGAATGGTTCATAAAAAAGGCTACCGTGACCGGACAAGAAACCTTCTTTCGCCGGGAACAGATCTGTCCGAGAGTGGAGCTGATCCTGGAAAGAAAAGAAACAATGTCGCTGGAGGTACTGGCAGAGGAACTGGAGGGACAGCGACGGGAAAAGCAATCAGTAAGGCGATTGGTATTGCAGGACGGGTTTTCCAAAAAGGAGTATAACATAGCAGACTTAAAACTGGCTTTTTTGACTGACGGGGAACGAGAAATCAGTATTTTAGAGTATTTACGGGAGGTTTCATTATGAACGATACCATAGATCTGCATATCAGCGGAAGTTCAGCCATGCCTGGCGGTGAGTATGGGCAAGTACATATCAGCGGAAGCGGGAAAATCAACGGGAACTTAAAGTGTGAATCTTTGTGTTGCTCCGGTGCAGCCAAAATTTATGGTAATACGGAAACACAGAGCATTTCCTGTTCCGGTGCCGTGAGTATTGAAGGAGGTTTGGTCTGCAATACAGCAATGAAAATCTCCGGCTCCGGCAAATGCAGCGCAGATGTGGAAGTGGAAACCATGAAGATCTCCGGCAGATTCAAGACCGGGGGAGCCCTCAAGGCCAGAGAAATGAAAGTGTCCGGAAGCATCCAAATCGACGAATCCCTTCAGTGCGAGAGATTAGAGGTGTCCGGACAGATTCAGGTGAAAGGCGGGGTGGAAGCTGAGACGGTATACCTCAGCGGCTCCACGGAAATTGGTGGGCTTCTGAATGCCGAAGACATTAGAATCGATCACTGCGGGACCTCCAAAATTGAAGAAATTGGCTGCACTACCATTTGTGTGCGTCCCCAGCAGGAAAAAGGCGGCTTTTTCCGATTCTTTAGCAGTCGAAAGATCCGTCCTGCCTTAGAAGTTGGAACCATCGAAGCCGATCAGGTGGAGCTGATCGAAACCACCGCAAAGGTGGTTCGGGGCAGAGATGTGGTCATCGGGCATGGGTGCAGCATCGATCGGGTGGAGTTTACCAACAGCTGCCGGGCAGAGAAAGATACAGTAAAAGAACAGGTGAAGATTTCATAAAAACCTACTGAATATCAGGAAGAGGTACCAATGAATTATGAGTATTTTCTGATACGCCAAAAGAGACATAAACGCTAATATATTAAGTGATCCACTTTTCAGTAAGACGCTCACGAATAATTGAGCCACCAAGTAAACTCCGCTATAATAATTTCAGGCTTTTATAGTGGGAAAACAAAGGTGGTTGTAGCAGTGGAAATTTACAAGGACATTCGCAGATTGCGTTTGGAGGGGGTGAGCCAGCGTCAGATTGCTGCACGGCTGTACATCTCCCGCAATACGGTCAAAAAATACTGGGACGGAGATACGGCCCCGTGGGAACGGAAGGAATACAGCCGGAAGGCGTCTGTACTGACACCCGAGATTATTGCCTTCGTTCACAGTTGTCTGGAGGAAGACGAACACTGCTGATCCGGAAAACAGCACCATACAGTCAAGCGGATTTATGACCGGGTGGTGGCTGAGCGTGGATTCACCGACGGTAAGACGACTGAAAGTTAAACACAGGAACCATTTGTTACGCTGGCTTTTTTGCAGGAGATGCCGTTGCATGATGATTCTGCTCAGATTGAGGATACTACAAGGCAAGGTAAGGTCGGTTCCTTTATGTTTGCCCTGCATAGTGCTACCTACCGGAAACGGCAGCCGCCCCCCCTCAGAGAGCGCACGACTGCCACAGGTAGTATCACCGCCCACTTGCAGTTAGTGAGTAAGTGTGCCATTAGTAAAGGGAAAACAAGCAATTGCTTTTTGATGTTGCCAGGGATATAACTTGGACATACATGAAAATTGATATTTAGAAGGAGAAAAGCGCATGAATGTGGATATTTCTATCGTTAGAAGTTTTTTGCAAGGAAGTGACGAGTATGCGGAACACTGGCTGTTTTATCACATATTGAGTGATAAAGAATATATTTTTTGCAAACCTGATGCCACAAGAAAAGAAATCGTCGAAGAAGCTTTAAATAAAACTTTAGATGTACTGAATGATTTCGAACCATATAATATCAATGTATTTTCCACACTGTTTCCAAGATGGAGAGAATTGATTTGTGATGTAAATGTAATTCTATCTGTCGGTTGTCCTGCGCCATACGATGCAATGGTTCGTGAATACAACGGTAAAGAATATATGATTTTTGATTTGATTCGCTTTTTAGATTACAAAAAAGACGGCAAAGATATTTTAGTACTTATCAGACAGATGATTACACATGAATTATCCCATATCTGTATCCATTTCGATTACCCTGTGATTTCTTTCCCTTACACAGAAGCACTTGGCTACATAGCATTTGATGAGGGCTTTGCTCATGTTTTAAGTTTTGCGGATGGGATAGAGATGTATAATTTTTTGCCTGCCATAGAGGCGCATTATCAAAACGCACGGGAGAAAATGAAAACTGCTTTAGTTGAAACGGATATTCAAAAGCAAAAGGAAAATTTAGAGGCTTCTAATTGTGGTTCCTACTGGGATAAGTTTGCTGCAATTAGCGGAAAACTCTATATTGCATCTCATATTGATCTAATTTACGAAATATACCAAAGTGGCCCATCTCAGCTATTAACACAAATATCACGATAATGTTCTGTGTAGAAATACCTCGGCAAATTCAGTAATGACAGCTGCTCTGGTTGATCGGCTGACCTTGGGGGAATACCATTTCTTCGATTATGCCGTTTTGCATCATCCCTTTTAAGCATATTCAACATATGCCCCGCATATCATAGAGCGACCCGACACAGATCGGGAGGGAAGGAGGAAGATGCAATGCCTGCGGAAGGATATATTCAGGTGCGTGTGTACACTTCTACAGCTCAGATTCCCCTGGAAGGGACGGCAGTTGTGATTCTGGATGATGAAGGGAACCTGCTGGCTACCAGACTGACTAACAGCAGCGGCCAGATTGAACCGGTGGCGGTCCGGGTTCCGGACCTGGCAGACAGTCAGACACCGGACTATCAAGGGCAGCCCTTTACCAAGGTGATTGTGAGAGCACAGCACCCCTACTATGAACAGATTCGTGTGGATGGGACTCAGGTTTTCGCCGGAATTACCACGCTGCAGCCTTTGGAGATGATTCCTATTCCGCTGTACCCGGAGCAATATGGCCAGTACGAAGAGTTTGACATTCCGTCTCAGGACCTGTAGGGGTAGGATATGACTGAAGTAATCCCGTATATACCGGAGAAAATTACGGTTCACCTGGGGGCACCCGACAGCGATGCCGCTAATGTAACGCTGCCATTTGACCAATATGTAAAGAATGTAGCCTCATCGGAAATCTACCCGACCTGGAATGAAAGCGCCCTGCGAGCCAACATATTGGCAATTATTACCTTTGCCCTCAATCGGGTATACACTGAGTTTTACCGCAGCCGCGGGTACAATTTTGATATTACCAACTCTACAGCCATCGACCAGGCGTTTGTCAATGGACGAAATATTTTTGCGAATATCGATCGTCTTGTAGACGAGATGTTTAATATCTATATTCGTAGGAAGGGGACAGTGGAGCCTCTTGCTGCAAAATTCTGCAATGGTACCACCGTAACCTGTGACGGACTCAGCCAGTGGGGATCGCAGAACCTGGCAGAAGAGGGCTATAATTCCATTCAAATTCTTAAACGGTACTATGGGGAGGACATTGAACTGGTGACCAATGCACCCATCAAAGGACTTGTGCAGTCATATCCGGGAACGCCTGTGCGGCGTGGGAGCCAAGGCCCGGAAGTTGTGGTGATTCAGGCTTCCCTGAACCGAATTTCTCAGAATTATCCGGCGATTCCCAAAGTCAATCCGGCAGATGGGATTTATGGTCCGAAAACAGAAGAAAGCGTGAAAAAGTTCCAGGAAATTTTCAATCTGACCACGGATGGTGTGGTAGGAAAAGCCACATGGTATGCATTGGTCAGGCTTTTCGTGGGCGTGACGGCACTGGGGGAGCTAGACTCTGAGGGGCAGCGGGACTACAGCATATCCTGGAATTATGGTGGTGCGGTGCAGCAGGGAAGTACCGGGGAATATGTGCGGCAGCTGCAATATATGCTTCAGGTCCTGGACCAGTTTATCCCGGAAATCCCTTTTGTGGAGGCGGATGCCATTTACGGCCCCGCCACAAAGAATGCAGTTTTGGCGGCGCAGCGATATTTTGGCCTGCCACAGAGTGGTGCAGTGGATGAGGCCACCTGGCGCCGGATTGAAAATCAGTATATTGCTGTTCGGGACCAGGTATTTCGGGATGAACGATGGTTCCCTGAGATCAATGGTCCACAAGCCAATGGTCAGGACAGGGAAACCATGGCGGTAAACAGAACGGATCCATTTATCAGCTCTACCAATTTAACTCAATTTCCGGGCTACACCCTGAAAATTGGGGACAAGGATCGGCCCAGAAAGGAGAGAATGGTTTGAGTTCCAGAATGCCTGGTTACTATGTGGAACGCCCGGTGGAGAGCATGCAGCACATGCTGCGAACGCTTGCACAGCTGGATCGAAGGCTTCAGCCTGTGATTGCCGATGGTGTATTTGGGAATAACACGGTTGCAGCGGTAATGGCATTTCAGCGTGTATACGGTTTGCCCATCACCGGACAAATGGATCGGAAATCCTGGGAACGCATGGTGCTTGTTTATGAAAAAGTAAGGGCAGACCAGCGACCGGCAGAGCCCCTGATTCTATACCTGAACCCGGGACAGGAGATCGTGGCAGGGGAGACCAATCAGTATGTCAGCCTGATTCAGGTGGTTTTGCGAACCCTTTCCTGGGCATATGGCGGCGTCAATCCCGTCGGCGTTACCGGGGTCATGGATGGCCCCACTGTTGCCGCAGTGCGGAATTTTCAGCGGAGCAGCGGTCTGCGTGATACCGGCAATGTAGACAAAGAGACCTGGAGATATTTGGCCCGTCATTACACCATGGCGGCAGGAAATGGAAAAAATCGGAGTTAGGCGCAACCAAAGCCAGATGCCTTCCGTCTATATTAGCAAAGGCACATAAATGTGCTGCTTGCAAAAGGAGGCAACGAATATGAACAAAGGAAAGTGGTTTGCTGGAATTATGGCGATGACTCTTACATTTTCGATGGCCGGATGCAAGTCCTCTGGGGACACAGGTGAAACGACACATGTGCCCACGACGGACAGCAAAGTACAGGAATCCCAAATTACAACGGAGGTAACGGAATTGTTTTATCCAGACGAACTGAAAGAGACACAGGTGATTCGGGTAGAAGAACGGTTCAGATCTGTTCTGGAGAACCTCATTGCCAATACACCCGGAGCAGAGGGAGTGGAAGGGAGCATTGCCATGAAGCACTTCCGGGATCACGATGCCCTGGAGGAGTTTCTGTCTCAGTTTTCCTCTGAGAAAATCACGGGCCTTGCAAAAGAGTACAACGAAGCATTCTTTGGAGACTATGATCTTGTCCTGATTCCCAGAGTCGGAAATTCCGGCAGTGTGAGGCATACTGCAAAAGTGCTGGAGGAAAATGGCCGGGTCGTAGTAGATGTGACGGCGGAAGTTCCTGAGATTGGGACCGCAGATATGGCCAGCTGGTTTATTCTGGTCCCAGTCCCGAAAGACATGGTAAAAGATGGGACCCCTGTAGCTGCCCGAATGGAAGGCGGCTTCGGATCTGACATCGGCTTGCCGCAGACTCCCGGCAGCGGCACTGTGATTCGCTAAACCTGCGGCTGAACAAATTCATGGGCCGTTTCAAAATCAGAACTGATAAAAAGGTCTGTCGCAGAATTGAAACTCTGTGACAGACCTTTTAAACATTCAGGGAGTTTTGAAATTTGCAGGGATCATCATGCCAATCGAGATGGCCAACAGGAGAAATCCCAGGATGTAGATTGGCAGGGGAAGATGCTCTATGACATTGCAGAAGGACAGAAGGTTCACACCAATATGAACCAAGATAGCATGGCGCAGACAGTGATATCGCAAGCGGACCAGTCCAAAAATCAACCCCACTGCCATAGACAGTATGATTTCCAAAAGTCCTGCATGACTGACTCCAAACAGAAGGGAACTGAGCAAAAGTGCACCGGTTGTGCCCAGAATATCCTGACTCCGTTTGAATAAGACGCCCCGATAAATCAGCTCTTCGTTGATTGGCCCCGCAATGGCTATGCCAAGGATCCGAACGACGGATGGGGGTTGGGGTGCTGAAATAGTTCCTCTGATCCGGGCTAGAATAAATGAGGAAGTAAGAGAAATTCCCAGAATCAGGAAAAGCAGACTTAAAAACAAATGAAACCCGGGCCGATCAGCCGCCGGGCGAGATACAGAGTTTTCTCGCTCTTTTCTCCAATACCACAACACAATAAACGGCATTACGATACAGGATGTGACAACTTCGGGGAATAAAACTGTAGTGAGAAGTCTCTGTGTCAGGAGAAAAAGAACTACCGGAAGAAGTACAAATCCCCATTTTTTGAAACATTCGGATGTCATGGCTTCGATTACTTCTTTTCCTGATGCAGCTGCTGATATTTGTCCATCAAATAGTCCACAGTTCTGGAAGCGGATTTTCCGATGTGAGCCCAGGAGTCAGAACGGGCCAGCTTTCTTCCTTCACTGTACTTAGGATCATTCAGACAAGTATCGATGACCTCTTTTATGCAGTGCAGGTTCTCTTTTGTGAGCTGCTGACCGATTTTCGGGAGGATGGTAAATGTCCACAATTCCTCTTCCAGCCAACATGCATCATAGGGAGCTTTGTCAAAGGAAGTATCTGCATAAATTATAGGCTTGTCAAAGACCAGTGAAAAATCAAATAACACACCTGAAAAATCAGAAATCAGAATGTCAGAGCGTCTTAGTACTTCAAAATTATCGTTGTCGCTGTTCCATTCCAGTTGAGAACTGTTTGGATACTGCTTCATGAGACCCTCAAGCATTTCTTTTTCGGATGTGTAGGACTGGGGGTGGGGACGCACAATGACATGGTATCCTGTTTGCAGCAGAGCATCGATCATTTCACTGCCGTAGCGGTTGAAGATGCTGCTGGGTCCCCAGGAGGGGGCCAGCAATACCGTTGTGGGGTGCTTGGGCAGCGGCTCTGCACGCTCCAAACGCTTTTTCATTTCGTCCATATAGGGAATTCCCACGATGTGCAGCTCCTTTGCCGGCAAATTACGCAGCCGCTCTAATTCTCGCACCTGCCGGACCTGGTACTCACCGGAAAGAAGAACCGTGTCAAAATAGTCTATGCCAAACATGCGATAGATTGCAATGTCACTGGAAGCATGCGGAATGTGGGCATACCATTTTACATCTTTGGAGCGCTTCCACTGGTAAACATCCAGACGGGGGTGCTGGAAAGCACAATGTCAGCATTCAGCAGATTCAGTTTTGCAAAGGCGCGGTTGCCCTCGCCGATAAACTGACATTTTACATACTTGAATTCCCGCTTTAAGGCAGGATCGTCCGGGGAGACGGTCATATATACCACATTCTGCCCACGCTTTTCAAACTCTTCACAGATGGGTTCAAATACATTCCAGTATCGTTTACTGTCGGTAAAAATCGCAAAAGGGATTTTATTGGTATTCGTTTTCTCTTTGGAGCCGCCGCTCAAGATAAAACGGAGCTTCATAAACACATTTCTCAAAGCATAGATGCTGGCACCGAGGACGCCAACAAGGATAGTAAACAGCATACTGCCGGTGCCGGGGTCTATGTAAAAGCGCATTGAAATCTCTCCTTCTGAAATATACATTTAGAATTTATTTTATCACACTTTTTTGATGAAAGCAATGATTTCTTCTGAAGGGGCTATGCTGAATGAAGAACATATGAGGAAAGCTGCCGCAAAACAGATACGAAAAAAGAAACGACATAGCGTCACTGCTATGCCGTTTCTGCGAACTATTTTGTTTCAACATTCAGCAAACTCCGAGAATGGGGCAGCTGCTTACAGATCAACGGGGATCTCCAATGCTCTTTCGTTGGCACTTCGTTCCAGCTTGTTCTTGATCCAGAAAGCAATCAGCTTTTCAATGACATTGATGACCAGAATCAGCAAGGAAACCAATGCGGTGCCTTCTATAAAGGACTGGCTTTCCAGCTGAGGAATTAGCAGGGACAGCGGCATGGTGCGGAAGTTTACCAGGAAGGAAACAGCGGAAATGGTAATCATGGAGTTGACAAAGAAGTAGCTGTACATTTCCACGATGGTTGACATGGTACAGGGAATGTACACACTGAACAGCAGCCGAATCCGGCTGATTCCAAGGGTCTGCGCCACATCCTCCAAATTGGAATTAAACTTGGACAGAGAGTTATAAGCCAGCAAATAAGGAGAGGAGAAGAAGTGGACCACATTTACAATTACCAGAATAAAGATCGTAGAATAAAGAGGGAAGCCCTGGAAAGACAGCACAAAGGACAGACCTAGAACAACACCGGGGACCGCCAGTGACAGCATGCTGATAAAGTGTATGATCTTATTGGAAAGCTTTTTCCCGGAACGAGCTGTCACATATGCGGAGAAATAGGACAGACATGTACCGATCAAAGCAGTCAGCAATGTAACTGCCATGGAGTTGATAAAGAACATTCCGATATTATTTTCCAGCAGCTTCTTGATAGAGTCCAGAGAGAAGGACAGATCTACCGGGTACTTTTTCACAAAGCTCAGGCAGATAAAGGCAATAATGGGCAGGCACAGTAAAAACAGGACCAGTCCAAAGCAGATATATACCAGGACATCTCTGCGCTTATTTTCTTCGATCTGATACGACTTGGTAACGGTACTGGCAGAACTGCTTATGCCACTGTTGCGAAGATCCATTAAGAATGCAGCAACGGCAGGCAGCAACAGCACAACGCCGATTACAGCACCACTGGAGAAGTTCATCATACCAATGACTTCGCGATACATATAAACCGGCAAAGTCATGGCGGTACCGCCGGTCATCAAAGGAACGCCGTAGTCTGTAAAGACCATGGTGAACACGGCCAGAACTGCGGAAATGATGGTGCGCCGCATAGAAGGAAGGGTAATGGTAATGAACTGGTTCCACTTGGACAGACCCAGGACCGATGCAGCCTCGTAGATGGTATAGTCTTCATACTGCAAAGAGTCATGAAACATAAGAAATGACACCGGGAAGGAATAGAGCACCGAACCCATTACAATGCCTTTATACCCATAAAGACCGATATTCAGACCCAGGAGATTGGTAACCAGTCCGTTATCACCAAACAGCAGCACCAGACCCATTCCGTGGGAGATGCTGGGGATCAGCATCGGCAATGTAAACAGCATTACAAAGAATGATTTAAACCGGATATTGCTGCGGTTGAGAGCATAAGCAAGAGCGAAGGACAGCATGACGGAAATCATGGTTGCCAGAAGGGTGGAAATCAGGGAGTTCTGGAGCATGGGGATGAACTGAGAAGAAGAGAATACATCCACCACATCTCCGCCCCGGATCGTGCCGATCAGCGATACCAGAGGGAACACCACCGTGACTGTCAGATACAACAGCAGCAGGTATTTCAGGGAAAAGAAGCTTTTATTTTTCATGGCTGTTCCGTCCTGTGTAGCGCAAAAGATCTGTGTACTTTTTATCCAGCTGATTCACAACAAATTCTTTTACATAGTCATTGGCGGGCTTCTGATAAATGGCCAGAGGGGTGTCCATCTGTTCGATGTTGCCAGTATTCATAACCATGATCCGGTCGGACAGGAAGAACGCTTCCTCCTGATCGTGGGTAATAAACAACATGGTAACATTGAACTTCTTTTGCAGGGCCTTGAGCTCCGCTTTCATAATCTCACGGTTTGTGACATCCAAGGCAGAGATCGGCTCATCCAATAAGATGACATCCGGATTAGTGGCCAGCGTCCGGGCAATGGCCACACGCTGCTGCTGACCGCCGGAAAGCTGGTTTGGCTTTTTATTCATCTGATCTGTGAGGCCTACCTGCTCCAGGGTGCGCTGCGCAATCGCTTTTGCATCCTTCTTGGTATCCTTTCGCAGAGTCAGAGCATACTGCACATTTTCTAAAACGGTCATATTGGGGAACAGCGCATAGTTCTGAAATACAATCCCCATGCCTCGTTCAAAGCTGCTAAGCTTGGAAATGTCCTTGCCGCCTTTCAGGATTTCGCCTCCGTCCGCAGTTTCCAGGCCTACAAGAATACGCAGCAGCGTGGTCTTGCCGCAGCCGCTGGGACCGAGAATGGAGAGAAATTCACCTTCCATAAGGTCAAAGGACAGATGATTTAATACTGTTTTTCCATCAAAGCTTTTTGTGATATTGCGAACAGATAGTTTGGGAGTTAATACTTCCATAGGTCAAGAAGCCTCTCTTTCTCTTGGATATCCTGAATACCATGCATGTCTGCGTATTGTATATTCTGGGGGTAATGGGGGATTTCGTTTTGCTGGCCTTCATACACGGCCTCAGGAGAAAAGTTTTCCTTGTCGTACACGATGAATTCGTTTGCAATAAAGTCAAAGACTTCCTGCACACCGGGCTTTTCCGTATGCCCCTTGATCACAGCACTGCCCGTCAGGGAGTAGGGAGAGCCGGTCTCAGGGAAAATGATCTCAAGAGGCTGTCCGGCGTTGATTTCATTGACTGCCTGGAAGGTCAAGGCAAGTCCCACGGCGACCTCCCCTTGTTTCAGCAGCTTAATGGGGCCGGAACCGGACTCTGTAAACTGCTTTAAATTGCCATAGAGCTGATCCACATAGTCCAAGGCACCTTCTTCGCCCATGGTATTGACCCATGTTTTGTAGAAGAAATAACCGGTGCCGCTGGATTTCGGGTCGGGCATGGCAACAAGGCCTTTGTATTCCGGCTTCAACAGATCTGCATAGCTGGTAGGCGCTTCCAGACCGTATTTATCCAGAACCTCCCGATTCACCACGATGGCACCGGCCTGACGCTCCCAGCTGACCCAAAGATTATGGTTATCTGCGGGGGTGAGACCGTCCAGATAGGGGATCCTGCTGATTCCGGAAATGTCTGCCAGAGAATCCTTGATCTTATTCAGGTATCCGGTTTCCAGAGCAACCAGGATGTCTACTTCAGAATTCTCTTTTTCCGCATAAATCTTTGCTGCGGCTTTTCCGGTGGACATGTACATGACTACAACATTATAATCCGGGAATCGGTCGTGGAGCTGTTTCTGCAAGCCGTCATTTCGGAATTGCTCGGCAGAGGAACAGACCACAATGCTCTCCTTGCCGCCGAAATCAGCAAGCAGTGTAAACATAAGCGTCACAGCCAGTAACGCAACAAACCATTTTTTCATATGTTCACCTATCGATCAGCAGTAAGCCTTGTCAAGCTTCTTTAAATCCGAATAATTATCGATTTCAATGATGTCATCAAATGTGCAGTTCCGCACTTCTACCTGGTAGTGCTTTTGACAGTAACGCAGAGAAACCTCGTCCCAGTAGCGTTCCTTACCGCCGGGCATTTCATAGACGGTTTTGATGTCTTCGTACAGCTTTGCACCGTCTTCCGCATTCCAATAGGAAATGCCGTACATGTGATGACAGTTGGTACCGCCCACCATGATCTTTGTGATTACATGATTCTTTGTCTCAAAGCACCAGTCATCCGTTTTTTCGGTGAACACACCCAGATAATTAGAGGTATACTGATATTTCTGGATCAGCTTCGGGTTGTACAGCACCAAATCCGCCTCTAAGACGTAGGCATTCTGCAACAGGTGGCGTACACACATTGCAGAGGAAATGTTGTTGGCCTCATTGTAGACAGGGTTTTCAATAAAGCGGATTGTGGGATATTTGTACAGCAGCTGGTCAAATTGCTCGCCTAAATATCCGCGGACCACATAGATTTCACTGATTCCTGCGGCAACAACGGCATCCAGCAGGGTATCGATCATTCGTGTTCCGTTGACCCGAACCAGAGGCTTGGGAGTATTAAGGGTTATGGGAACCAGACGATGCCCAAATCCTGCGGCAATGAATACGGCACGCTTTACCCGATAAGGCTCCAATGCGTTCAGACCCTGCTCCGTAATTTTTGCGTTTTCTACAAATCCCTGTTCAACCAGAGATGTCATAGTACGGTTGACGGAACCGAGAGACATTCCGGTCATTTCGGAAAGTTCCCGCTGTGTCAGTTCAGTTTCGCTCTGTTCAATACAGACCAGAATGTCAAATTGCTTTCGCGTCAATGTGGATTCCATGATATTTCCTCTACTTTCGGTATAATATCTCTGTTAAAAACAAGACTTTTTTAAAGAACATACAGAGAGAACTCGTTTTTGAAATGGCGACAAATTCCGACTATATATGTTCATTTTTAAAAATACTACCACTTGTTTGGAAATATGTCAAGTATTGTAAAACAAGAAATACGCTGTTTTCAGTCATAATCATTGGAACGACACGGCGAAAAATGAACAGCCAACGGAAATGCGACGAGAGATTGCGGTAGATTTTTAATCTCTGCCATGATATAATAAAAAAATACGGTGTAGACAGCCAATGATGCACCAAGACTTTGCAGACGCCTGTTCAAAGGAAGGCGCAATATTGTGCAGAATACAAGAACATTTGTGCATCAATTCGTAGATAGAGGAGATCAAATAAGTTGGATAACAATAACGCAAATAACAGTCCCAATGGCGGTTCCTTCAGCACGCACGATTTTTGGTATCACCTGCCTGAGGAGCTGATTGCCCAGACCCCTTTGGAAAAGCGAGACAGTTCCCGGCTTCTGACATTGAACCGGGAGACCGGCGCCATTGCGCATCGGCATTTTTATG
Organism: Faecousia sp.; assembly: GCA_029257335.1. Classification (GTDB taxonomy): domain Bacteria; phylum Bacillota; class Clostridia; order Oscillospirales; family Oscillospiraceae; genus Faecousia. The sequence continues at coordinate 3,400 of JARIBV010000063.1, read as the reverse complement.
ACATTGTAGAGTATCTCCAGCCCGGCGACTGCCTGGTGATGAATGATTCCCGTGTTCTTCCAGCCCGGCTTTTGGGCGCTCGTCCCACTGGCGGAGCTGTGGAGGTCCTGCTTCTGAGGGACCTGGGGGGCAATCAATGGGAATGTCTCTGTAAACCGGGGCGCAAGATGCGCGCGGGGCAGGAGGTCATCTTCGGAGATGGAAAGCTGAAGGCGACCGTGGTGTAAGCCAAAGAAGACGGAAACCGCATTGTGCAGTTCCAGTATGAGGGGATCTTCCTGGAGGTGCTGGAGCAGCTGGGGAAAATGCCCCTGCCGCCCTATATCAAGGAGGAGCTTCAGGATCAGGACCGCTATCAAACGGTTTATTCCAAACACCTGGGGTCCGCTGCTGCCCCCACCGCCGGGCTGCATTTCACCCCGGAACTTTTGGACCGGATCCGGGCCAAAGGGGTAAAAACCGCCTTTGTTACTCTGCATGTTGGTTTGGGAACCTTCCGGCCGGTAAAGGCGGAAAAAATCACAGAGCATCACATGCATTCGGAGCTGTGCATGATCGATGAGAATACTGCCGACCTTCTCAATGAAACCAGGAGAAACGGCGGCCGAATCGTTTGCGTGGGAACGACCTCTTGCAGAACCCTGGAATCTTTGGTGAATGAGGACGGTACTTTCGCTGCTAAGAGCCGCTGGACCGACATTTTTATTTACCCCGGTTATCAGTTCAAAGCCATGGATGCACTGATTACCAATTTCCATTTGCCCGAAAGCACCCTTGTAATGCTGGTTTCGGCTTTTGCCGGACGGGAACAAGTGCTGCATGCCTATGAGGAAGCCGTTAAAGAACGCTACCGGTTCTTTAGCTTTGGAGATGCCATGTTCATTGGATAGGGAGAACGCAATATGCTGGCTTCGTTTGATGTGACCAATTCAATTTTGCAAACTGAGCGCCTGGTCTTGCGTCCGTTTCAGCAGTCGGATCTGGAAGATCTCTATGAGTACGCCAGTGTAGATGGGGTGGGAGAGTGCGCCGGTTGGAAACACCACGAAAGCATTGACGAGTCCCGTTCTGTTTTGCACCTGTTTATGAGGGAAAAGAAAACCTTCGCCATTGTGCGTAAAGAGGATGGAAAGGTCATTGGTTCTCTTGGGCTGGAAGCGTTATCTTTAGACCCTGTAGAAGGGGAGCACTATGGGCGTGAAATCGGCTATGTCCTGGGAAAGCCATATTGGGGCAAAGGCCTTGCCACGGAAGCCGTGCAAGCAGTAATTTCCCATTGCTTCGAGACCCTGCTTTACGACTATTTGACGGTATGCCATTCCATCGAAAATGATCGCTCCCGCCGTGTGATCGAGAAAAACGGATTTTCTTATGTCCGGAATGTAACATATAAAAGCCAGAAGGGAACCGTGGAGGACACAAAGCTCTACCTTCTGGTAAATCCCAAAAAGTGAGGTAATCTATGTTTCAGCTTCTAAAGAAAGAAGGAAGTGCCCGCCGTGGCGTATTTACCTGCGCCCATGGTACGGTACAGACTCCTGTATTTATGAATGTAGGCACCCAGGGTGCCATCAAAGGTGCGCTCAGCGCAAAAGACCTGAAGGATATCGGGTGCCAGGTGGAGCTTTCCAATACCTATCACCTCCATCTTCGTCCGGGTGATGGGATCGTCCGTCAGATGGGTGGCCTGCACAAGTTTATGACATGGGATGGCCCCATCCTGACGGACTCCGGCGGATTCCAGGTGTTCAGTCTGTCTTCTTTACGGAAAATTAAAGAAGAAGGCGTCTATTTTGCATCACATATTGACGGACATAAGATTTTTATGGGTCCTGAGGAAAGTATGCAGATTCAGTCCAATTTAGGTTCTGATATTTGCATGGCCTTTGATGAATGCATTGAAAATCCCTCCCCCAGAGACTATGTGCTCAAAAGTGTGGACCGGACATATCGCTGGCTGGTTCGCTGCAAGAATGAAAATGCACGGCTGAACAGCCTGCCTGATACCGTGAATCCCCAGCAGATGCTTTGGGGCATCAACCAGGGGGGCACCTACAAAGATATCCGGATCGACCACATGAAACGGATCGCAGACCTGGATCTGCCCGGTTATGCCATTGGCGGCCTGGCGGTTGGCGAGACAGCAGAGGAGATGTATGATATCATTGAAGCCGTAGAGCCATATATGCCCTCCGATAAAACGCGATATCTCATGGGTGTGGGAACACCTACCAATATCATTGAGGCGGTTGCCCGGGGCGTGGATTTCTTCGACTGCGTTATGCCTGCCAGAAACGCCCGGCATGCCAGATTGTTTACCTGGGACGGCGCAATCAATTTGAAGAATGCCAAATACGAGACAGACCCTCTGCCGATTGACCCTCATTGTGATTGCCCTGTTTGCCAGAGATACTCCAGAGCCTATCTGCGGCATCTGTTCAAGGCAGAAGAGATGCTGGCTATGCGCCTGAGCGTAATGCACAATCTGTATTTCTATAACAACCTGATGCAGGTGATCCGGGATCATCTGGATGCAGGAACCTTCCAGCAGTTCAGAGCAGAGTACTCCCAAAGACTAGATAGAAAAATTTAAAAATACGTCTTGCAAATCCTGCTTGAAATGATATAATGGATAGGAACTAATTAACGGAGGAATCGAAATGTATCATTTTCTGGAAGCCGCTGCACCCTCTGCTGCCGGCGGTATGGGCAGCATGCTGTTTGTCCTGATTGCAATGTTCGGCATCATGTATTTCTTGATGATCCGTCCGGAGAACAAGAAGAAGAAGGAAGCCGAAGCAATGCGCAATGCCATCAAGGTTGGCGATGAGATCATTACCATCGGTGGTGTTGTGGGCACCGTCTGCCATGTAAAGGACGACAAAATCGTGATTGAGACCAGTGCTGACCGTGTCCGTGTGGAATTTGCCAAGTGGGCAATCTCCTCCAACGAGACTGCTGCCAGAGCCGCAAAGGCCAAGGCTGAAAAGGATGCCGCTGATCGTAAGCATGCCATTGAAGAGCGTAAGGCCGCAAAAAAGAAGAAATAAAAATTATGCCGCAGATTTTATGATCTGCGGCAATTTTTATGCAGGGATTCTGGTTTCTGACTTTTCCGGGTGCTGTCGGAGAATCTGATATTGCACTCCGCTTATGGGACAATGGGTCATTTTCCCGGTGAACAGAGTGCAACTCCCTTTTTGTGTCAACCAATGGCATGAAGTTATTCTTCTTCCAAAACCAGATGGTCTACACCGGATGCTTCAAATTCATTCATATAGCAATCCATTCGCTGAAGAATTTCATCATAGTTCTCGTCGGTGATGTCCGGGTAGTCCATATCACGGCGGCTTAGTTCTTCAGCTAAGATTTCATAGAAGATGTTGTCTTCGTAGCAAGC
>JARIBV010000114.1 GCA_029257335.1 Faecousia sp. | reverse complement strand
TGACATGCTCATCAGCTGGTACGACTCCATGCTGCCTACTGGTGGAGTCCATTATCAGGACTCCGTTAATGACAGCAATAAGCAGTTCATGACCGACTCCAAAGATGGCGCCCGTGCCATTGACGAGTTCATGATGAACTATAACTGGACCGATCGGAAGGTCAGTACGACCATCAGCACCATGAAGGCCATCGGCAGAAGCCAGTTTGACGCTTTCGCAGGTCTGGATGTGCAGCAGAACTGCATGAATACCAGCTTCAGTGATGAGCTGTTGGTAGATGAAGATGGACATCTGCACTTGTCTCTGGCACTGTACTGCCCCAACTCCACCATGGGCCTTTCCACCTCCGGTGAGAATTTCCATGAAGTTGAGCAGGATTTCTACACCAATGCCAAGAGCGATCCCAGAGATACCTCTGTGGATGTAAGCGGCAGCGACTGGGTTGGTATGTCCCGTTTCTTTGCGGACAAGACCCCCATTACTTCCGCTCCCTTTGTGACCAACTTCAACTCCGGCCACGGCAAGGGTTACTATGTAGATGGCAAGCTGTCCCGCAACGCAGAGTGGAGCTACCAGTCCAATCAGGATGTTATGCCCACCTGGACCTGGATCATTGACTCCCAGGGCAAGAAGCTGGAGGGCGGCTATGATTTCTCCACTGCATGGAACGGTGGTAACTCCATCAAGTTCTCCGGCAGCCTGACGGCCAATCAGGCAAACGACATCATGCTCTACAGCACCAAGGTGCCTGTGGAAAAAGGCATGAAGCTGGGCCTCACCTACAAGGGAGACCAGGGCAAAATGAAGCTGGTTGCCTACTATGGCGATGCAAACACCGACAGCTATGAGAAGTGCGAGAAGGTTGCATACGACCTCACTGCCGGCAAGGGAGAGTGGACCACTTCCAGCGTGGATCTGTCCAAGGAAGCAGGCAAGATCCTGTACGCCATCGGCCTCAAGATCGAGTCTTCTGAGGATGTGGCCGAGTACAAGGTCAACCTGGGCGCTTTGACTCTGACTGAGAAGAACCGTCCTGCACCTCAGGGCCCTTCCAGCGTGACTTTGGATGAAATCCTGTATAAAGATGCATACACTGCAGAGGCCAGAATCTTCTGGAGCGCTGTCACCGGTGCTTCTTCCTATGAGATCTATAAGGTCAATGCCGACGGCACCAAGACCCTGATTATGGAGACCCCCAGCACCAGCTTCTACATCCCCACCCTGTCTCGTGACGAGAAGGAAGCGGATGTGACTCTGGAAGTGGTTGCGGTGAACCGCAATGGTGTCCGCGGCACAGCCGGCACCAAGTTGGTGATCGACTGGGCCTATGCAAACGGCGAAACCGAGAAGGTAGAAACGCAGGAATTTAAGAATGTCTGCCTGAATGCCCATATTACAGATGTTTCCGCACAGAACTCCGGAGAGCCTGCTTCTAAGGCTCTGGATGGCACTTCTGCAAACAACTCTAAGTGGTGCGCAACCAATCAAAGCCAAGGCTGGCTGGCTATTGACCTGGAAAAGGAAGTTACGGTCAAGCGCTGGCGTGTAGAGCACGGTGAGTATGGCGGAGAAGATCCCGCAACCAACACCCTGGACTTTGCATTGGAATATAAGGACGGCGGCAATAACTGGGTGGAAGCCAAGCGTATTCGCAACAACACCAAGGCAGTCACCGATGTGCTGCTGGATAAGCCTGTGACTGCCCGCGAGTGGAGACTTCGCATTTACGATGACGGACAGTCTCCCTGGGCCGCTATTCGTATCTACGAATGGCAGATGTTTGAGACCGACCAGTTCCCTGTGACCAGCCCCGTTCCCATGCACTTCGTGTCCGCAGTCAACGGAACAGGTGCGACAGACACGATTACCCTGAACAAGGTTCCCAATGGCCAGACCGTTAAGGTGTACACCAAGAACGGTGAGACCTACAACAAGATCGGCGAAGCCAAGTCCACCGGCAAGGCTGTGGTTCTGGAAAACCTGAACTTCGGTACTGCGGATGCCGGCCGTGTGTATTACACCACCACCGCTGAGGCAGCACAGGAGAGTGCAAAGTGCAGCGTGCCCTTCGAGGCAGAAAAGGCAGAAAAGACTGCTGCTGCCAAGGATGTAACCTTTGAGAAGTACTCTCACGATGGTTCCAACAGCTCTTCCAACGGCAATCAGATCTACACCACCATGACCGTGAAGAACCTGAAGCCCGGCGATGTGG
>JARIBV010000061.1 GCA_029257335.1 Faecousia sp. | reverse complement strand
CCTGACCGGCTATACCGATGCCGAGCAGATCAGCACCTATGCACAGGAGGCCATGGCCTGGGCCGTTGGTGCCAAGATCATGGAGGGCGTGTCTGAGACCACCCTGGCTCCCGGCCACAACGCCAACAGAGCACAGGTTGCTACCATGCTCATGCGTCTGGCTAATCTCAATAAGTAAGTCCTGATAAAGCGGGGCTGCCCACCGTATTGGTGTGGCAGCCCCGTTTCTTTGCAGAGGATATGTTTTTCGTGCAGGTTGTAAAGAAAGGTCCGGAACCTGCAATTTATGGTAAAGCTTTGCATGCTGCTTTTGCCATGAAACCATTGCTGGTATGTTCTGATGGGCAGAATGATGGAATGTAAAGAAATAACCCTTATCGTTGATCCTTTCATCAGGAAACGATAAGGGTTATTTCGTATACTGAGTGGGTTCCATATGTGGATAACCTCTCTTTCTACAGAATAGACAGCAGGCTCGATCGGAATACTGGATTTACGCTGTTGTAAGGGAAACGCGGCTCCAGCCGGTGCAATGGATCAGGAGGAGATCCAACACACGAGGATGATTCTACGCATCCACCCTTTGTGTAATTATAATTTATCACATTGAGTAGATAAATGCAAGAAGTATTGCTGCACAAATATTCCGTGCGCAGATTGTGTACTTTGCGGGCTGCCTCAAAAAAAGCCACAGGTTCTTCCGAAGAAGAGCCTGTGGACAGAGAAGATTAAATTAAAGTTGCGGGGTCGGTATAGGGAAGATTCTGGGCCTCTGCGACGGCCTTGTAGGTGAGGTGACCGTTGTATGTATTCAGACCCTTCATAAGGGCGGGATCTGCCTTGCAGGCGGCTTCGGCACCCAGGTTGGCGATTTTCAAGGCATAAGGCAGAGTGGCACCGGTGAGAGCCATGGTAGAGGTGCGGGGGACAGCGCCGGGCATATTGGCTACGGAGTAGTGCAGAACACCGTGCTTCACAAAGAAGGGATCTTTGTGCGTGGTGATCCGATCAATGGTCTCGATGGAACCACCCTGATCGATGGCCACATCTACCAGGACACTGCCGGGCTTCATGGTTTTAACCATCTCTTCCGTGACCAGCTTGGGGGCCTTGGCGCCGGGAATCAGGACGCAGCCCACCACAAGGTCGGCGTTTTTCACGGCCTGGGCAATATGGAAGGAATTGGACAGAAGGGTCTGAACACGACCGCCGAAAATATCGTCCAGATAGGCCAGACGCTTGGCGTTCAGGTCCAGAATGGTGACATTGGCACCCATACCGACAGCAATTTTTGCTGCGTTGGTACCCACGTTACCGCCGCCGATGATGACCACATTGGCCCGTTCCACGCCGGTAACGCCACCCAGAAGGATGCCCCGTCCGCCGCAATGGGCCTCCAGAAGATGGGAACCCACCTGAACGGACAGCCGGCCTGCCACTTCGCTCATGGGAGCCAGCAGGGGGAGGGTCCGGTCCGCAAGCTCCACGGTTTCGTAGGCAATGGCGGTAACCTTCTTTTTCAGAAGAGCCTGCACCTGCGCGGGATCGGGAGCCAGATGGAGGTAGGTGAACAAGGTCTGACCTTCCCGCAGGAGCTCATACTCGGGTTCCAGAGGTTCCTTGACTTTCACGATCATATCAGCCGAGTCGTAGACATCCTTTGCAGAGGACAGAATTTCTGCGCCCACTGTCAGGTATTCTTCGTTTGTAAAGCCGCTGCCGAGACCGGCGTTGTTCTCCATGAATACCTTGTGACCGGCACGGATCAGAGCGTCAACACCAGCGGGAGTAAGGCCGACACGACCCTCCTGGGGCTTGATTTCCTTAGGGCAACCGATACGCATAGTATAAGACTCCTTTCTATTGTAAGCGAAGACATGTGATAGGCAGACAACACAACAGTTGTTTGCTGCTTCATCATAACATACATTCTGAGAGAATTTCAACTGATTTTTTTAAAAACACCGGGTTGTGGAACAAGCGGGATATATGCAGGTTTCATAAAGAATGATGCAAAAATGTAGCTGAGACAGGGAAGAATGTCCTCAAATAGTGGAGAAATTGCACAATTTTTTTCTTGCAAGAGAAAAACAGGAGATAAATAATTGTGCATAATGACATAATTTCGCCCTGGGTGTTTTTAAAATTTGGGGGGCAATCGGGTGGATTCAAGGGGTTTCCCGGTTGCATGTACGAGTCACTTCGTATATAATAGATAAAACATAAGGGGAATATTCCTGTAACTGCCCTGTTTTCAGAATGTTCAGGCTGGATTTGAAAGGTTTGTGCAAATCATACGAAGCCAGGCTGTTGATATTTAAGGAGGATATGCGCCGTGAAGAAGATCATCTGCAAGCGTGAATATGACACCGAAACTGCAACATTGGTAAAAAAGTATACCCATAGCTATTTCGGAGATCCCGCTGGCTACGAGGAGATCCTGTTTCAGACTCCGGAGGGACTGTACTTCCTGTACTTCCGTGGCGGCCCTCAGTCTCCCTATCCTGAGGAGACCATTGAGCGCCTGGCCAAGTCAAAGGTCAAGGCTTGGGCCAAGCCCCGCTAATCGATCTGCATGAGAAAGCAAGAGCTCACCTGGGGCGGTATTGCCCCAGGTGAGCTCTGTGCTATATGCCCCCAACAATCCTCTATGCCGTGCAGCACAAGGGCATGGAACAATCGGGCAGGAGCGGTCTCACCGAGAAGGGGGGCCGCTCCTGTTTTGCTTATGAGCGTTTATCGTTTATATAAATCTAAACCCGGTATGTCTTGGAATAGTTGGTGTATTGGGCCTCAAAAACCGGGTTGTTCCGGGTTATGAGAGCCTGCGACTGGTGGACATTCATATTATTCTGGGCGGTATCCACAACACACAGACCGATATTGGAGCAGTGGTCTGCGGTGCGTTCCAGATTGGTCAGAAGATCGATCCACACAAAGCCCGCTTCAATGGTACAGGTCTGCTGCTTCAGGCGGCGAATGTGGCTGTCTCGGAGCGTTTCCTTCAATTCGTCGATGACCTGTTCCAGAGGCTCGATATGCTCTGCGTCTTCCAGATTTCCGCCTACAAAGGCGTTGTAGGACAGAGTCAGGATTTCGGACACAGCACTGCATAGAGTGTCCATCTCCCTTTTGGCATCGGCAGTGAAGGAAATCTGCTTTTCATGCAGCTCCCGGGCAGATTCCAGAATGTTGACGCTGTGATCGGCAATCCTTTCAAAATCTCCAATGCCCTTTAAGAGCTTGGATACAGTGGCGCTGTCCTCATCGCCCAGCTGATGGGCACTGAGCTTAATGAGGTAGGTGCCCAAAATGTCTTCGTAGTGGTCAGTCTGTTTTTCGGCCTTATAAATGGATTCTGCTACAGCTGGATCGTAAGAATCCAGCAGATTGAGGCTGGTTTTCAGAGCGGTGACAGACTGCAGGGCCATTTTATTGACCAGGTTGCAGCACTGAGCCAGTGCCACAGGCGGGGTTGTCAGAAGTCTTTCATCCAGCTCTACTACCACATCCTTTTCCTTTCCTTCGGGAACCAGCTTGTATGCCAGTTTCTCCAGAAGAGAAGACATGGGCAGAAGCAGCGCGGTGCACAGAATATTAAAGATAGAGTGGCATACGGCAATGCCGGCAAAGGAAGCGGATTCTCCTAAAATGGCAGGATCAAACAGAGCGGAGGCCGCGCTGAACAGCGTCAGGAATACCGCAGTGCCTACCAGGTTGAAGCACAAGTGTACCACGGCGGCACGCTTGGCATTTTTATTGGTGCCAAAGGAGGAGAGAATGGCAGTGATACAGGTGCCGATGTTTTGTCCCATGATAATGGGGACGGCGGCTCCGTAGGTAACCTGCCCCGTAACGGTGAGAGCCTGGAGAATGCCCACAGAGGCAGAACTGGACTGAATCACGGCAGTAACAAATGCACCGGCCAGAACGCCCAGAATGGGGTTGGTAAATGCAACAAAGAGATTCTGGAAGGCAGGCACATGGGCCAGACCGGCCACGGAGCCGGACATGGTATCCATCCCGAACATGAGGACGGCAAAGCCCAGGAGGATGGAACCGGTATCTTTCTTCTTGCCGGACTTGCCAAACATGGTCATTACAATGCCGACCAAGGCCAGTATGGGCGTGAAGGAGGTGGGTTTCAGCAGCTGCAAAATGAGGTTGCTGTCGGAAATACCCCCCAGACTGAGAATCCAGGCCGTGACGGTGGTGCCCACATTGGCACCCATAATGACATTGATGGCTTGTTTCAGTGTCATAATCCCGGAGTTTACAAAGCCGACCACCATAACCGTGGTGGCAGAAGAGCTTTGGATCACAGCGGTTACCGCAAGACCGGTGAGAAAACCGGCTGCCTTGTTTTTCGTAAGCTTTCCCAGCAGTTTTTTCAAGCTGCCGCCGGCTCTGCGCTCCAGAGCGTCGCCCATGACGTTCATGCCGAACAGGAACAGGCACAGACCGCCAATGAGATTCAGTACATCAAATAT